>JAYWEN010000215.1:0-2634 GCA_043779245.1 Elusimicrobiota bacterium
TTCATATATGAGCGAGAGGCTCACGCCATCGACTTTCGGTTCGACGACAAAATTGTGTTCGATCACGCCGATCAGTTTTTGGAGACGGTCATCCCATTCGAGCACTTCGTTTTCGTTGTAGGTGTTGTCGAGAGAAAGCATCGGAACGCGGTGCTTGACAGTCGAGAAGCCCCCCACCATTTCGTTGCCTACGCGCTGGGTCGGAGAATCCGCCGCGACGAGATCGGGAAAGTGTTTCTCCAACTCCACCAACTGCTTATAAAGCTTGTCGTATTCTGGATCGGTGAGTTCCGGTTGGGCCAACACGTAGTAAAGGTAATCGTTTTGCAGGATTTTTTCGCGGAGTTCCTGTACAGCTTTTTTGGCTTCAGCTCTTTCCATGTACTCTCTCCAATTTTATTTTGTCCAGAATTCCGTTCACAAATTTTCCCGATTCGCTCGTCGATAACTTCTTCGCGATCTCGACGGCTTCGTTGATAATAACATTAATGGGTGTCTCGAGCTCGTGCAGGATCTCGTAAGACGCCAGACGCAAAATGCTGCGATCGATGGCCGCCATGCGGTGCATATCCCAGTTCTCGGCGTACTTTTTAATCAACGGATCGATGGTTGATTTCTTTTCGAGAACCCCTTCGACCAGATGGCGAGAAAATTCGCGGACCTTCGGTGGGAGCGGTTCTTCCGACCATACAGCCGGAGGAATCGTTTCAAGCGCCTTTTGGCCAATGTCGATCAGGTAGAGAATTTGCAGCGCCGCCTCGCGGCCTTGACGCCTAGAACCCAACACTTTTAATCTGTTTCTTCGGACCCTTTTTAATTTCCGCAAGCACCTGAATCATGGCGACCGCGGCTTCGGCGGCTTCTTCGCCTTTATTTCCTTTCGAACCGCCCGTTCGTGCCTTGGCCTGCTCGAGCGTATCCGTCGTTAAAACACCAAAGGAGGCAGGAATTCCTGTCGCCGCATGAATTTGCGAAATACCGCGTGCCACCTCTCGGGCGAGATAATCGTTGTGAGGCGTCTCGCCTTTGAGAATGAGACCCAGACAAATGATCGCATCCACCTCGTGCTGCTGGCTGACGGCGCGAGCGGCGATCGGAATTTCAAAAGCACCCGGGACCCAAATGGTTGAGATATGTTCCTCTTTGGCTCCGAGGGATTTCAAAAGGCTTTCCGCTCCGCGCTGGAGTTCGGCCGTCACCTCTTCGTGGTACCGTGACACCACAAGCGTAAAGCGTTTTCCTTCTGCGGCCGTTTTTGAAAGCGTGGATTTGGATTTTGTAGCAACCATAATTTTGTCCTCTTTTAGTGCGTCGTCAAATGCTCAAGCAGATGACCGAGCTTGTCTTTTTTAGTTTTCAAATAGCGTTTATTTGATCGGTTTGCCGGGATTTCAAGCGGCACGCGGCGCGTGACGCTCAGTCCATATCCTTCAATCCCCACAATCTTGCGTGGGTTGTTCGTCATGAGTCGGATAGTGGAAAGCCCCAAGTCGACCAGGATTTGCGCCCCAATTCCATAGGTACGCAAGTCCGGCTTGAATCCTAACGCCTCATTCGCCTCAACGGTATCCATCCCGCGGTCTTGTAGCGCGTAGGCTTTCAACTTATTTTCCAAACCAATACCGCGGCCTTCCTGGTGCATGTAAAGCACCACGCCGCGTCCTTCTTGGCTTACGCGCTCAAGCGCCTTGTGCAGCTGTTCGCCACAATCACAACGCCGCGAACCCAAGGTATCACCCGTGAAGCAAGAAGAATGCACACGCACGAGCACGTCTTTTCTGCCATCAACATCTCCGTGGACAATAGCCAAGTGATTTTCTTTATTCATCGTGTCTTCGTAAAGATGCAATGCAAAATTTCCATAGCTCGTGGGAAGGCGTGCGCTGACCGAGCGATGCACCAAGCGCTCGTTGCGCCGTCGATATTCAATTAAGCTCGCGATTGTGATCATCTTCAAGTGATGCTTGGCCGCAAAGCGCTTTAACTCCGGCATGCGCGCCATCGTTCCGTCTTCGTTCATGATTTCGCAGATCACACCGGCAGGGTACAGCCCAGCCATCTTGGCCAAATCTACGGCGGCTTCCGTGTGACCGGAACGAACCAGCACGCCACCTTCGCGGTATCGAAGCGGAAAAATATGGCCAGGACGCGCCAGATCTTCAGGATTTGTTTTCGGGTTGATCAAGGTTCGAATCGTTCTCGCCCGGTCTGCTGCAGAAACGCCTGTGGTCACATTTTTTCGCGCGTCAACGGACACGGTAAAGGCGGCGTCGCGTACTTCCTGATTATTTTCTACCATCGGAACCACGCGCAACTTATCCAGCTGTTCGCCTACCACCGGCAGGCAGATCAGTCCGCGCCCGTAACGGGCCATAAAGTTGATCAGGTCCGGCGTGGTTTTCGAGGCAGCACAAACAAGGTCGCCCTCGTTCTCGCGGTCAGGATCATCGACCACGATTACAAGTTTTCCTTTTTGGATATCCCGTACGGCTTCTGGAATGCTAGCGAATGGCATGGTTCGACTCCACTTTCGTTCCGCTCACGATTGCCCTGAGCGCCGTTGAAGGGCATATTTGGCTAAAAGATCGGGCTCCATATTGACGTGATCTCCGACATTCTTTCGACTCAGCGTCG
>JAYWEN010000216.1:0-4828 GCA_043779245.1 Elusimicrobiota bacterium
GGCAGAACTTGTCGCCTCGTTGCGCCCCGTGCAGATGGAAAAAGGCGACATTCTCCTGCGCGCGGACGAGCCGGGAGACAGCATGTTTCTCATTCGTAATGGCCGAGTACGAATTTCCTCGAGCGCGGACGCGGCCACGGACAAAGCCATCGCCTATTTTGGTCGAGGAGATGCCGTCGGAGAGCTCGCGCTTCTCACAGGGGAACCCCAGGCGTTCAGTGCGATCGCCGACACGCCGTGTGAATTTTTAACGCTCAGCAAAACTGATTTCGACGCGATTCTCGAGAAGCATCCCCTTGTCGGCATTCATTTGTCGCGCGCGTTGTCCAAGCGTTTAGCCGTTTCATTCCATCCGCCTCAGGATAAGCCCAAGCAACCGCAGCTCATTACGCTGGCTCCGGCGCTGCCGTATGAAGCGACCATGCTCTTTACGATCAATCTTGCGGTGGCGTTGGTCGAGCAGACTCGACGACGAATACTTCTCCTGGATACCAGTTCTCGTTCAGGGGATATCGCTCGGGCGCTGGGCATTCCCGCTCCACCTGCCCAGGAAACCCTTTACCGTGAAGAAGATCTTCTCGATTTAAAGGTTCTGCATAAACTGGTCGCGATTCATCCATCGGGACTCGAGGTCTTGTCTCTTCCCGCCCGGCTCTTGAAAGACAATTTATTCAACGCGGTTCCGCCTTTCTTAAGTCTGCTCAAAGATCATTACGACATGATTTTAAGCTTGGCGCCGCTTGAGAAAGATCCGCTCGCCCAAAGCATCTTGAGGGAGTCGGACCATATTTTCTTTGTCACGTGGGATCAGGCCACGGATTTAGTCGGCGTGGTACGTTCAGCGCTGGAAGAAAATGTGAAAGGTCCATCGGTCGCGATTCGCACGATCGTTCTGCAGCATCCGAGCTCCGAGGGAACACTTCCAGGGGATTTTCGCGTTCCGTGGAGCGAGTTATACCATCAACCCTTTCGAGAGACAGGATCGCCCTTTCTACACCCAACAGAAGCAAAATCCGCGATCGTCGCCTTAGAGCGCATTGCCCGGACACTCGGAAAACTTCGCGTGGGCCTGGCGATGGGATCAGGGGCGGCCTATGGATACGCGCTCGTCGGGGTTTTGAAAGTTTTTGAGCGCGAAGGCATTCCCATCGATATGGTCGCTGGAACCTCGATGGGAGCGCTCTTGGGAAGCTTTTATTGCGCGGGAAACAGTCCCGAGAAGATTCAAGAAATTTCGGCGACCATTACGAAACATTGGCTGCGTCAAAATATCATCGGCGATTTGACGTTTCCCCATGGAGGATTTCTGGCGGGACAGACCTTGAGCGCCTTCTTGCGGAGCGTTTTAGGGAACGTGGAATTCAATCAATTGATTTTGCCCTTTGCGGCGGTGGCGACCGACATTCGCACCGGTCAGGAAATAGTGCTTAAAGAAGGCCGCGTCGCCGATGCCGTGCGGGCCTCAACATCACTTCCGATCATCTTTCGCCCCTATCTCCATAAAGGGCACTATCTCGTTGATGGAGGCCTCGTGAATCCGGTGCCCACCTCGGCCATCGTGAACATGGGGGGGGACGTGCTCATTTCCGTCAACCTCACGGCCAAGCCATCCGTCCGTCGAGGATTAGCCAATCGAAATCGACTTTTTCCGTTGGCGCCGCGCTCGCCGGGCATGTCAGAAGTATTTTTCAAGATGCTTTACACGATGCAGTATGAGATCGCGCAAGCGCGAACCGAAATCGCCCACGTGGTCTTAGCTCCCGACATGCGCGACTTTCTCTGGACCGATTTCCACCGCTCCGATGACATTCTGAAGGTAGGCGAAGCCTCGGCCGAAGAAGCCGTCGCCAAAATCAAAAGTCTTTTGCCCTTCTTCGCGGACTACTGCCGCGTCCCGCTGGGAATCTCCCTCCGCGCGTACTAGTGTCAAACAAATAGTACCAGGTACTATTTGTTTGGCGGCGTGGCGCTCATATTAAGGCCGGTGCTTCCACCGAGACCGAAATGAAAGCCAAGAAATACTAGATTGAAGACGCCACGCACGCGACTCGCGCGAGCGTGGAAGAGGAATCGTTCCAGACGGCATGCCCAACCCAGGAGAGATGTACTAACACTCCAACGGACGTCATCCCGGCGGATCGTTAGCCGGGATCCATCATTGCCGTGCCTTGATTTCTCGCTTGCGATTTCTGCAATAAAACGTAATGCTGAGATATGTCTAAAAGACAATTAGTTGTGATTGTTCTCGTTATCATGGGCTCAGGATCTGGATGGGCGAAGGTCCCTCATGATGTAAAACCTCCATTGAAAATGCTCACCTGTAGTACAGATAAGGATTGCATCATCGTTTCAAATTCGTGCGACGGTTGTTGTCAGCAGGCATCGATCAACGCGAGTTATAAAGATTCTTTTACTAAATTTACGCAGGAGATTTGCAATGGCTACAAGGATAGTGTTTGCGAATGTCAAGCCGCAGTCGTATTCTCGGTCTGCTATGCGGGATTTTGCTCTTTTGGCAATAAGAACTAGAGTTCCAGAGTCTGCGGAACCAAATAGACGGTGAGATATCGTTTATAGCTTCTCTTTTCGGGTTCGCTTCTGAATTAAATCGCAGAAAGATACTAGAAACTAGGAACTCGGAACGTCATTGACTTTGTGGCTTTCAATTTCCGACTAAAAACGTATCCGTCTGTATCAATAGAAGAGATAAAGGATCTTTCATGAAAATATTTCGAGCGACTCTGACCAAAACATTCATTGGGATAGGGCTCATCTGTCTATCCTCTTTCAATACTTCTGGAGTGGATGTTTGCAAAAACGTGGTCATCCGTTCCCCTGAAAATGTAATCGCGATATCGCCGCGTCATCTTTTAAGGGTCCATGTGGAAGTTGCCACCGCCCCTTGTCCGCAGGATGTTTCTATTATGAGCTTAGGAATAATGACGTTGCCAGTTGTGGAACCTCCCTATGAATTCATCGGGAAATAATATTTTTTCAGAGAAAGTTAATATCGAAGTTCGTGATAAAGCTTCGGTGGGAGCAAATGATCTGGGGGCGCTGGACGAACAGTCTACCGAAAATCTTAAGAGATATGCTTTCGATCGTGCTCAAAATGAAGATCTTCGTGTTGCAACGATTCTTCGTTTAGGTTCACGTAAAGTTATCGATACTCGTGAGAAGTTGCTCGAATGTCTTTCCCCGAATCAGCCGCTGTATGGTCAAGATAGCTGCCCAGTAAGCATTGGATATGTTGAAGTAAAATTCAATGACAACAAATAGTACCAGGTACTATTTGTTTGACTACCAAAAGACCTAAAAATCCCCTCAGAAATCAACTAACTAAATAGTACCTGGCACCATTTTTCGTGAATATTTTTCTGCCAAATGCCTCTAAGAGATATGCCAAGACCACCCCGCTATCTTTTCTCCGGAGGAATCTACCACGTTATTGCGCGTGGCAATAATCGCATGAAACTTTTTCATGACAAACAAGATTATCGTTTCTATCGAAAGCTTTGGATTCAAGCAAAAAAGAAGTTTTCTCTGAATGTATACCGTTGGTGTTTCATGCCAAATCACATCCATTTAATTGTTACCCCGAAAACAGATGACGGTCTTTCTTTAGCTATGCACTATATTCAACACCGCTATGCGAAATACTATGGACGCCGTTATAAATGGGTCGGGCACGTCTGGCAAGGGCGTTATACAAGCAGACTCATCGCCGATGATCGATACCTTTATCAATGTGGAAACTATGTGGAGAACAATCCAGTTCGAGCTGGACTCATCGATCGAGCAGAAGACTATGTATGGTCCAGCGCCTATGGCCGATCTCGTGGGTTTATGGATGGACTTACAGATGACATTCATCCATCTGAAATTCCTGATCCCATAGAACCATTGTCTATTGAAAGCATTCCGGAAGAGGCAGAACGCCCGCTTGAAAAAGGGAGGCGCGTGCTAGGGTCCGAGGATCAGATCAAGAAGCTGACGTGCCTGTTTGGAGATGAAATCACACAAAAACGCGGCCGGCCTCACGTGAGGACAAACAAATAGTACCTGGTACTATTTGTTTGGAGCTAGGCGGATTTTTTGAAGTACTGCTGCCTGTCGAGGCGAGTTTTTTGTTTTTGCATGACTTTTTCGAAGCGGTCGATTTCGCGCAAAACCTTAGAAAGCGGTTCGAGACTCTTGCCGGTTGCGACGTTTTGCCAGGTTTCGAGTTTAAACTCATCCATCCCGATGAGAATATCTTCCACCATCGCCTTAATCGCCGGCTGAAGACCGGGGATGCGATGCAGAACGCTCGCCGAAAGGCGACCGACTTCCGATCCCACATCGTCTTGCGCAGCGTCCGGACGAGCCACAATCGCTAGATCGTGGAACAACGCCGCCAACGCCATCGCCAATGAATGCTCGGGCGAGACGCCAGCTTCCTGGGCGCCTGTGAGTGTCATCAGTACCGTGCGTGCGACGTGAGCGGCTAGATCCCCAGAGGTGACACACTGTGCCAGATAGCGCGCGAGAATGTCATGGCCCTCCGGCAAAAATTCACTTGTTTCTTGGAGCATTGGCGCGACTTGATCGAGCACGCCCTGGGGCGCTTGCGCCGCTGGCGTATAGAGCCGCTGAGCGAAGTCTACCCATTTGCGGTAGAGTTCGGCGGCCTTTTCCGTCAAGGGATCCATTGGAAGTTGAGGTTCAGTTGACGGCGAAGCGACCGCGCTCTCTTCGGGCGTCACAACACTCAGAACCACAGGAGAGTCCGTGGAGGTAGCCTCTTCTTGGGTCTCTTTGGACTTTTCTGCTTGCGGTTTCCATAGTC
>JAYWEN010000217.1:0-4797 GCA_043779245.1 Elusimicrobiota bacterium
TTCTTGGCGCCTTCTTGGATGCGGCGGGTGGCCAGATCAACGAGATTAGCTTCTGCTTGATAATAATCCTTCCGATCCCCCAACGTGGAGGCGCGATGAACCGCACCCCAGTTATGTAGCGTGCGAAGATGAATACTGGCATTGCCTTTACTCATCTGGCAGGTCCGTGCGATTTCGGCGAGGGACATGGAAGTCGGAGACAGGTACAAGCAACCGAAGATTTGGCCTAACGACCGATTAAAAGAAAACATTTCCGCCATACGCCCCGCGAGATCGATCATCTCGTCCTGCTCGGGCGTATTTCGTTTCATCTCTCTTACGGGGGTCATTTGTCCCTCCTGCCTGCAAACCCTGAGTCCGATGAAAAAGTTAATCCATCGAGTTGAATCCTAGTTCCCGCTTTCATGGCGGTCTTGAGGCTGGCGCCGAGGATCTTGTCCACGGTGGCTGGCTCAAGCCCAAAAGTGATTTTCATAAACGCAATATCATGCTCTTTCAGAACATGTCCGGCAGGCAAGTCGTGCGCGATCGCTAGGTAGCGGCGCATGGCTACTCGGTTTGTGGCTTCGGCCGCCTGTACGGTTTTGATCCCATTCCCAAGCCCTGCCTTCACGGCTCGAACGGCGTCGATGTAGCGGCGCAATTCTTCAGGTTCCACCGACGCTTGTTGATCAGGGCCTGGAAGAGCGCGTGATAGCGTGAAATGTTTTTCCAGAATAATAGCGCCCAAGGCTACGGCTCCGCACGCCATGAAAACATCCGTCGTGTGGTCGGAGTACCCGATGGGTAGCTTGAAGATATCCCGCATAGTCGAAATGGCGCTCAAATTCGTGGCTTCGATCGGTGCCGGATAGCAGCTCGTGCAATGCAGGACGGCCAGTTTCGGACAGCCTGCCTCAAGAATTGTTTCTACAGCCGTTGAGGCTTCCGCCATGGTTGAGGCCCCCGTGGATAGAATCATGGGAATCTTTTTGGATCCCAAGTAACGGAGAAATGGCAAATTGTTCACATCTTGAGAAGCGACTTTGATGGCTGGGACACGGAGCTCATTAATGAGAAAGTCCGCGCTTTGCCATTCGTCCGGTGTGGACATCATGGTGATGCCGACCTTATCACAATAGGCCTTTAGCTCACGAAAGGCCTGGAAAGACAGTTCATTACGTTTGACCGTGGCAAATTCAGACTCGTTGGGATCCGTACCGGCCTTTTGATAGTCAGGTTTGAGTGATTCCGTTTTGCTGTAGACCTGCTCGGTAATCCACGTTTGAAACTTTACGGCATCGGCCCCGGCCGCTTTGGCGACGTCCACCATCTTTTTCGCCTCGGTGACGCTTCCATTGTGATTGACGCCTGCCTCGGCAATGATGAAGAGGCCGTTCGGGTTGAACATATCAGAGGCCATTGAGAACCTCTACGACTTCGCGCATACGATCGTCGTCCAAATGTTCATTGATCGGAATAAGCACATGATGGTCCAGATAGAATTGCTCTCCGGCGAACTCGTCGCGGCGCTCTTTCGGCAGAAAATCCCAATGATCTAACAACGAGGCCAGTAACACGCCGCCGCGCTGTGCTTTCTCCTGAGCAGACTGCCGGCTTGTTCCGATCACGAAGGCAGGGACGGCGAGTGGTACCCATCCTGGCTGATCAGTCGAATACACAAACTGTAGAAATTTTGTTTTGAGAGTTGCGTAAAGATAGGCGACATTCTTGCGACGTTGCTCGATCACGCGGTTTACATCGAGATGACGGATGGCTTCTGTGGTGGATTCGGAAGGGCCTATGGGACGGAAGTCTGAGCGAACAAGAGCATAATAGCGGTTATAAAAAAATTCACTTAAGGTAAGCAGCCAGTGTGCCAAGTTGGGAGGACGGCAGTGATGCAGCCGACGATTCGTTATCAAGTGCGCTTTGTACCACCACAGAGCGAGCGAGGTTCGAAACGAACCTCTTTTGATAGCTAGATCTTTTTCTTTAGGTTCTTTGCGAATCAGCGCAAGGGCCCCATCAAGGATGCCTAAAATCTTGGGTAACGAAAAGAGCGCAATGTCCCCTTGGGATCCGATGGGATCACCATTGGGATACTGAGTGAAAAGTCCTTGCGCGCAATCTTCGATCAAAATGATTTGACGCCCACGGCAAGATTCAGCCAGACGCTGAATGGCCTGGAGCCTTCCCATAGGATGAAGCACAACAACTCCCCTGAGATTAGGCGTGCTGTCTAGCTTGGCTAAAAGTGTTTTTTCATCCAGGAGTAAATCAAGACCCGTGTTGTAAAAATGGACTGTGAGTCCAAGCTGCCTGATGGGTTCGATGACTCCAGCCGCAATATAAGCCGGCATCAACACGGCTGAATTTTGTGGCCAGCCATAATGACGAAGAATGTTGTACAAAGCGCTCCTTCCGCTCGAAAACCAATGGAAAGTCGAGTCCTGGGGCAAATGCCTAAGCAAGGAAGTCTCGCCAGTGCGGTTCTTTGGTTCTAGATACAACGGAGGCCATTCCCGGAAGCAGGTCCTCATAGGGCAATGATGGAATAGGTTTTGTTCATCGTTTAGAACTTTCTAAACGATAGTTATACCTAATTCAGGTGATTGTCAAGGGCCAGATTGACGATGTGTTCGGCGAAGGAAAAGCTGGCGGTAAAGCCTGGAGACACGGCGTTCAAAACATGCGTAGACGAAGGACCTTTCTCGACGACAAAGTCCATCACAAGCTTCAGATTTCGGGTATCCAGTAACTGGGCCCTGAGCCCGGTCTTAGATTCTTCTGTGAAATCCTCGGCGACCAGGGAGGGCACTAGCTGTTGCACCGCGGAGAGGAGGCCTCCCGGTAACTGTTTTTGACATTCGCTCAAGATATGGGCGGTCAAGCCGCTGGCATTTCGAAGGGTCATCGATAAAAGATCAGTTAATAGGCGAGGTAATTCTGCCCAGTCGATCCCGCCAAGCCCTTTATAGTTTTCCCTCCCTAGTGCCGGTTCAGCCGTGGGTCCGACCCAAACGTCTCCTGAAATTCCTTTGGTTAGATGAACTCCCAAAAAGGGCAATCGTGGATCAGGGACCGGATAGATGAGCCCACGAATCTTACCAGAAACCTCCTTTCGCAACTTTCGATAGCGGCCGCGAAACGGCAACACGCGATAGTTCATTCCCACACCCATTTGATGCGCAATCCAATCCGCCTGCAATCCCGCCGTGTTGATGAGATGGCCATAGCTCCATGAGCCATCCTGCGTTATGACCACTTTTTCTGCAGCCTGAATCGCCATGGCTTGCTGGGATGTGAGTATTATGACACCGCGTGACACGAGGTCGCTTCGAAGCGCTTCGAGAACTTCTTTAGGGTTGATGACGGCTGTATCGGGTGAGTACAACGCGTGGCTAACGGTTCGAGCGGCAGGTTCAATCTCCTGCAGTTGGTTTTCGTTAATCTTCTCGACGCGAATTTTATTTTGCAGAGACCGCTGATAGAGGGCCTCTAGCTCAGACAATTCGCTTTCTTTTGACGCGACGATGACCTTCCCTGAGGTGTGGACGTTGACGTCGTGGGTCTGTGCGTAGTCTTTTAAAAGGTGCGCTCCACGGGAACAAAACTTAGCCTTGAGGGAATCGCTGGAATAATAAATGCCGGCGTGCAAAACGCCGCTGTTTCGGCCGCTCGCATGCACGCCCAGGTGATCTTCCTTTTCGAGGATGACGATGTCTTTACGGCCACGCTTGTGCAATTCATGCGCGACCGACAAGCCGAGGATTCCGCCGCCCACAATAAGGAAATCGCAAGATTGTTTCAAGGAAGACGTCTATGAGTCAGAGGTTGTGGTGAGAGCTTTGAATGTGAGACCCTCCTGCCAGAGTCCTATAATACCGAAAACCGCTACGAAGAAAAACTGAATGCCATGCACCGCCAAAATCATGGGAAGTCCTTGGCTTTTAGCTATGCCCAATAGCGACAGGGCCGTCACTCCGAAAAATTCAAATGTTCCCACATAACCGGGTGCCTGAGGAAGTGTCACCGATAGCCCTAAAGCGAACAATAAAAAGAATGCTTGGCCGTACACCAAATTCAATCCGAACGCTTTGGCGATCAGGAAGAGAAACGTGCCCTCAATCACCCAGATAATCAGCGAAAGCGTCATCGCCTCAACGATATAGCGCGGCTGAGTAATGCCTGAAGTGCTGTGAATCAACTGTCCGGACAAAGTTCTGATTCGACCCTCCCAGGATTCCGGAAGCCGGCTCCGTTTAAGGAGCGAATGAAATTTCGCTTCATGCAGACGAATTAGGATGAGAGTGGCTATGACCACAATACATACTGCGCCAAGGAGCCAAGCCCCCTTTTCCATATATTTTGGAAACGGAAAAAAGAGCGAAGCGACCAAAAAGGTAGATAGAAAGGCTAAGGTGTCGCAAACACGCTCTAGGAGAATCGATCCCAGACTCGCCGTGCGCGAGATTTTGAATTTTTTGCCACAGACGTGAGCCCGAACGACTTCCCCCATACGTAGCGGTAGAACATTGTTAGCGAAGAAGCCGATGATCAAAGTCCACATCAAGCGGCGGGCAGGTATATTTTGCACAGGTTTAATGAGCACGGCCCACCGTTCTGCTCTTAAAAAGAAATTGCCGAGGTAGATTAAAATAGCCAGACCCACCCACCGGAAGTCGGCTTGAAGGAGCGTCTTAAAGAATTCGGTGAAGGAGATGCCACGAAAAGCAAAATAAAGGCATACCGCGGCGAGGACGTATCCGATCCATAAATGTTTTCGCATGAGTTTCGGTATTTTACACCATTGGC
>JAYWEN010000218.1:0-13068 GCA_043779245.1 Elusimicrobiota bacterium
CCCCACGACCGCGCGGCGCTTGAGCACGTCCAGGTAGCGCCCGTCTTCCCGGACCAGGCGGATCACGTCTTTGCGTTCCAGCTCGTTGGATTCGCCCACAGGATTGATCGCGCCTTTCACCTGCCGTCGGTCCCAGCTATGCATGCCTTCGTCGTAAAAGCGCTCAAAGCCCCCGAGTAGGCGCTGCTTAATTCGGTTTCGATCCATACATAACCTTCCCTGTTTTGAGATCAATAATTTCCCGGGCCTGAATGGGATTCGGTGTAACCGCCTGCGTCGCACCGCCGGCGCCGAACTCCGGCCGCGGCCCGGCCCCAGGAGCGCGACCCCGGGGCCTTATTTTGGAAGGAAAAAAACCTCACAGCTGGCTGACTTTTTTATAGCCAGCAGGCACTTCGAAAAGCTCCGGCGCCGGCGCACCCGTGGTCACGCTTTTAATTTCAGTCATGTAGGCGAACCCGGCGCTCTGTCCGTCAAGCTCCTTAGACACGTCATCAATCCATGCCGGATGCGCGGTCATTTTTGCCGCCAGTTTTTTCTCCACCTTGTGCGACGCCCAGCGGCCGGCCATTCCCGAAACCAGCCCGCTCACACCGTTGCTCAAGTCGCCCGGCTGCACGAGGCTTTCATCTTTGGTTTCCGTAACCGCCGTGGCCTGCGCCGGCGTTTCCTGCGGCATGCCGGGGCCGCCGCCGAAGACCGTAATGGAGCGTACGGGTGTACCCTTCATTTTTTGATACGCGCCGTAAAACGCCATCCACGGATTCTTGGACGGGTCGCTCTCGGCTTTGGCCAGTTCTTTTTTGATGACGTCCTGAATCTGCTTGATCTGCGCTTTGCTCAAGGCCATCTCGTCGGTCTGATAGAAAGCTATTTCATCTTTCTGATACTGGGTCAGCGCCGGATCTTCGCTGTTCCACTGCTTTGTGTAATACGTCTGGCGGCCCAAGGGCTTATGGTCGGCCGTGGTTTCGTATTCAATGACGGTCTTAACGGTATAGGGCCGCGCCGTAAATCCGTTCACGGTGACCGCCGCGCCAGGCCCAGTCACGGTAGTCTGCGCTTTTTTGATCCGGTAGGGCGGATCCTCTTCTTTCTTCGACTCGGGATGCTTCTTATTAAAGTCGTCGGAGGCCTTCTTCATGCGGCGCTCGGCTTCTTCGCGGGCGGCCTTGATACTGGCTTCGGTATAGCGCCTATGCACCGGATCAATTTCCCAGCGCTTGTCCAGGTCGGTGCGCTCAATCACGATCTGGCGGTCGGAACCGCTCCAGATCAAGCGGCTGTGTTCGGATTCATCGCGCCGCTTTCCGCCATCGAGGGAGACGGTGGTGGTGGACTCCACATTAAAGAAGCCCGTGCCGCTGTAGGTGCCCCAGACCTCTTTGGCCTGCGACGCCGCGCGCGCGCCGGAGGCGAGGACCGCGAGAAGGGAAAGAAGAATGAACGGCGAGAAGGGAAGAGAGAGTTTCATAAGGCTCCTTTGTTGTGTAGAAGAATTACCACAGACGCGTCCAAACATACGGCCGTCCGTACGATTCTAACCTACTTGGGCTTGCCTGATAAACGACCGGGTCTCGCTCCAGCTAGAGCAACCGAAGTTCGCTTAAGCCCAGACTACCGCTGGACGAGCGATCTGTTTTCGTGGAGCTAGACCATACTCCTTTAACGCACGGGAGGTAGGGTCGGAATCCGCGTGGCCAAGAACAAAAAAGTCTTACCTAAAAGCGCCGTTCCGCCGAAATCCGACACACGACGGTCGGACCCGCCTGATCTGTGGCGGGATTTCCTCCATTCACAGGAATCGTTATAGTTTCGAGAAATCCGGGACGATCGTGGCGAAGGCTTCGTCCATTTTCGACACGGCGGTTCTCGCTTCAGTCTCGCTCAGGATCAACGGGGGATGAATGCGGATGCGGGGGGTGTAGCTCATCATGATGATGCCGCGCTTCAAGCCTTCGAAGAAGAATTTTTCGCAGAGGGCTTTCGATAAATATTCCTTTGTCTTGCGATCTTTTACGAGATCGATCCCAATCATAAGACCGCGGCCGCGGACGTCGCCGATAAATTCGTATTTGTTTTGAAGCGCTCTCAGTCCTTCCAAGAAAATCTTTCCGACGCGAGCACTGTTTTCGACCAGTTTATCATCCACAATTGTCTGAGCGGTAATGCGGACGGCTTCGCTGGCGAACGGGTTGCCTCCATAACTCGAAGAGGAAGCGCTGGGGAGGGACCACGGCTTGGCTTGCGCGTTCTCGTCGGTTGTGATGACACCCGACACGGGGAATCCATTGCCCATCGCTTTGCCGACCGTCATGATGTCAGGAAGAACCTGATCGTGATTCACGCCGAACATGTGTCCGGTGCGGCCAAATCCGGTGATCATTTCATCTGAAATATAAACGGCGCCTTCTTCTTTGGCGACTTCGCGAATGGCTTTGATGAAACCGTCTGGGGGGACAATATTTCCGGCGGTTCCCTGCACGGGTTCGGCGATGACAGCGGCCACATCCCCTTTGGCGGTTGCGCGAATCTGCTTACGCAGGTGTTCGACACAGGCAAGCCCGCAGTTGTCAGGCTTGAGATCGAAAGGGCAACGGTAACAGTCAGCGTAAGGCGCTTGCTGGTAGCCGGGCATGAGAGGGCCCACATCGAACTTCCAGTCTACGAGAGATAAGGGAAGAGTTCCTTGAGTCTTCCCGTGATAGCCGCCCCAGAAACCAAAAATTTGTTTTTTCTTCGTGATCGATTTTGCTAATCGAAACGCGGCTTCAACGGCTTCGGCACCGCTCGAGAAAAGCTGGGTTCGTCGTAAGCCTGTCGGGGCAATCTCCGCGATGAGTTTCACAAGAGCCAGGCGAGCCTTGGTGGTGTAGCTGCCGATTGTGACCTTGGTGAGTTGCTCTGACAGTGCCTTCACGTACTTGGGATGCGTGTATCCAAGGCTGGCCACCGAGACGCCCACGTTTAAATCGAGGTACTGATTACCGTCAGAATCGGTAATCTTGCAGCCTTCGCCTTTTTCGATCGTGAGCTTGGAGAGCAGCGCGATAGATTGATTTCCGGGCGCGATGAATTTCTGTTCTTCTTCGAAGAGTGCAACAGATTTGGGGCCGGGCCAAGATGTGCGGCCCTCACCCGCGGCCCTCCCTTCGGTCGGCCTTGCCCTCTCCCTGCAGGGAGAGGGTGGAGCGGACGGGACGGACGCGGAGGGCGAGGGGTCGTTAGGTTTTCGCTGTTTGTCACCGGCTTTTGATGTCATCGTAGGTATCCTTTAAGAATTTGGCGATTGCGCTCGCCGCCGCGCCCCGGCAGGGAGCAAACGAAGGCCAGTCATTTAAATCAATTAACGTAATCGTACCTTCTGGCGAAATGATCGCGTCTCCACCATAAATCGAAACCCCAAGAGCCGTGGCGGCATGCTCGGCCATGCGAAGCAATTCTTTTTCATCAAAGGGATAGCCTTCAGACTCTTTGGGATAGTAAGGCCAAAAAAGCCGGCCACCCGTGACGGCGTAAAATTTTACTTCGTCGCCAGCGCAATGCTGCTGCAGAACCGCCTGAGGAAGATTCCGTGCTTTAAATTGGGCCAAGGCCGGAGCAAGATCTTGCCATGACTCCACCTTCACGACATCTCCCGTTTGAGTGGCATGCACGTCCGAACGCTTTAGCCATGCACCGCTCTTGGCGATGATGGGGCGAAACTGCTCCAGCTCCTGAGCATTGTCGGTCGATAAAAATTCGCTATGGGGAAATCCGAGATCTTTTTCGCGAATCGCGGAGCACAAGCTATCGCGATAGGTTCGGCGTGAAGCTTCAGGGTCATTCAAAATGACTGCGCCCTCTTTCTTCCAGCCATCCAGTTCTGACATGGCCTTCGGGCCTTGGCACATGGAGAAAATGAGGTCGGCTTTTTTCCAAAGCCCTCGCGCCTCTTCGAGGCTAGCAAGCGTCACTGTGACGCCAAGCCGTTCGAGCGCCTGCCCTACGAGCCGAAGAATCTTCGCATCATTCGACATGTGCCGCCCCGGCGAAAACTCCGGTTCCCGGTATATCCCGAGGAAAGTCATTACTTCAAGTCCCTTTTAGGTTTTGAGCTGATGTCTCGTAGCAAGCGTTGCTCACGATCGAGTTCATCGCGTAATTCTGCTTCTGTAGGAAGCACCAGCTTGTATTTACTGGCAAAGAGCTTTTCATTGCCATGAAGAATCGAATACCTGACGACGGATGCGTCTTTCTGGGCGCACAAAATAATTCCCACGGTTGGATTGTCTTCCGGTCCTCTCCTCTGCTCATCGTACATACGAACATACATGTCCATCTGCCCGATGTCTTGATGAGCGAGTTCTCCCGATTTGATTTCAAAAAGTACAAAACATTTCAAAAGATAGTTGTAAAAAACGAGATCTAGATAGAAGTCTTTGGATTCCGTACTGATTCTCTGTTGGCGGGCGACGAATGCAAAGCCTTTTCCGAGCTCTAAAAGGAATGCCTTTAAGTTGCCAATAATTGCCTCTTCGAGTTTCGATTCGAGTAGCTGACCTGTGTTAGGTAACCCCAAGAATTCTAAAAGGACAGGGTCACGAACGAACTCACGCGGATCCTTTTCCTCCGCGGCAATTGTTTTAGTAGCTTCAACACGCACAGGTTGACGATTCTTGCTGGCAAGCAGACGTTCGTAGTAGAGAGTGCTAATCTGACGTTCGAGAGCTCGTGAACTCCAGTTTTGGGTAGCTGCCTCGGCGATATACCAATCCCGTGCCCTCGAATCTTCAACTCTAAGAAGGGTGCGGTAATGAGTCCAACTCAATTCGGAACGCACTGCGTTCCAAATTGGGAACGCCTGAAAAAAAGCCCGCATATATCGCAAATTGCGCTCGTCAAAGCCCTTTCCAAATTCAACTGTGAGTCGGTTCGCTAAACGCACCAAAAGATTTGATCCATACTCGGCACGATAAGTGCCTCCCTGTTCAAACTCTACGATGTGCCTCCCGATCTCCCAGCAGGTGCGAACCTGTACGACATCGACAGCCCTAAGGGCTTGCTCTCGAGCTCCCCGAATTAGCGCGCGTAGCTGGCTAAGTAAACTCTCCATTGATTTCGAGGGAGGCAACGAAGTGGACTTCTTTGTGGTGAGTTTTTTACTTTTCATTTTTTCAAGAACGCTTCGGCGGAGAGAATGTCTTCGGGCCGGTCGACATCGAGCACGGTCGGAAGCGGAACCCCGTAAAAGCGATAGCCATATTTTAGGAGATAGCCTAGAAACTGACGCAATGCCGTAAAGTTCGCGGCCAAGACTTTGTCTTTCACTTCGAGAACTCGTGGACTCGCACGATAGAAGCCGGCCGTGATGTATTCACTATCAAAACCGGTGTTGGTCATGGCAATGATTTCGAAAGCTTCGGGGTTGTCGGTAAATTTGGCGGGCATGAGCCCCGTGCCTTCCTCGCCGCACATCGCGACGCGTAGCGGTTTCTCATCATCGATATGGGTTGTGAGTCCGAGCGATACATCAGCTGATTTAAAAAGATTCGAATCGGCGATAAAGTCCGCATAGGCACTGGCAGGGCAAATCGAATCGACAGTGGTCATGAAGTAGGACTCTTCGCCGTGACGCGCGAGACGCTCGAGAACTATGAGAAAGCTGTGCATGGAAGAGGGCGTCGTTTGAATGATCCAGTCCATTTCGAGTTTGCGCCCGGATTTAGCCACATACTCTGGAACCGCTTTGGCCGCTTCGTTCACGATGCAGGTGACGCGCTCGATACCCGCCGCTTCAAACCCATCCAGCGTGTAATCGATCAGCGCTCGGCCACCGACTTGCGTCAAAGCTTTAGGGACTTTTTGACCCAGCCGCTCGCCCCAACCCGCCGCGATAATTCCAGCAGACTTCATGAAGGGCTTCCCGTCTTTTTTCTGAACTTCGAAAGCAAGGAGCCTAAATCTTCGAGGCTGTACAAAATACCATCCACCTTTGAGGGGTCCGGCGGCACGCGCGCTTTATCTCCGGCCATCCAGAAGGTCATCATGCCCAGCGCTTTGGCGGGAAGGATGTCGCGTTCAAAAGAGTCGCCCACAAAAACAATTTCACTTGGCGGAACGCCGAGCTGATCGATAGCCATTTGGAAAAGCTTAGGGTCGGGCTTTTTCATGCCAACGATAATGGAATCCAGAATAACTTTAAGATAGGGCTTCATGCCGGCTTCCATGCAAAGCGCTTCCACATTTCCATAAAAATTGGAGACCACACCCATGCGCAGACCCTCTTGATGAAGGCGTTCAAGGATGAGCCGGTTGCGATGGAGTACTTTTTCGGAGGGGCGGTAGAAGGCGGCCGCGATTTCGGCTTCTTTTACAGGATCCATTAAGCCCAAATGATCGAATTGAAGGCGCACATGGCGTTCCATCATCCGGCGAAAGCCAGCGGTATTGATGGAGGAATCGGCTTCGAGCGCCTCATCGGCTAAATAAAAAGCCTCTTTAATTTTGGTTTTGGGGACTTGGGTCAGGCCCGCTTGCTCGTAAATACGATAGAAGCGATCCAGCCAGTGAAGGCCGTCGGAATCAAGCGTCCCGCCAAAATCAAACAGAATCGATGAAATCATGCTTATTTTTAGATACGGATTGTGATTCAGGAGTATCGAACTGGTGGTCTGACGGTAATTTTATATGTTTCCGTCGAGGTTGTCAACGAAAGCGCTAAATGCTAGGATTTTGCCCGCAGCCTAGAGGGGTTTCATAACATGAAAACCAAGAAATCAGAGTCTCTTTTCAAAAAATCCCAGGACATGTTTCCGGGCGGGGTGAACTCTCCGGTCCGGTCATTTAAGGCAGTCGGCGGCACTCCCCGTTTTATGAGCCGCGGCCAAGGCCCCTACGTTTGGGATGCCGATGGACAGCGCATGATCGATTTCTGCAACTCCTGGGGGGCCTCGATCCTGGGCCACGCCCCCAATGCTGTAACCTCCGCCCTTTCCCGTGCGGCCAAACGCGGGTTATCCTTCGGTGCCCCGACCGCACTTGAACTGGAGCTCGGAGGACTGATTCAAAAAGCATTCCCTTCCATGGCGCGAATGCGCTTGGTGAGTTCTGGGACCGAGGCTGTCATGTCGGCCATCCGTGTCGCTCGCGCGGCGACTCAGCGCGAAGTGATTGTGAAGTTTGCCGGCTGCTATCACGGCCACGTCGATTCTCTTCTAGTGAAATCAGGTTCGGGCGCGCTCACCTTATCGACTCCAGATTCAGCGGGTGTTCCCGCGGCCCTCGCGCAACGTACGCGTGTGCTTCCTTACAATGATGTGGAAGCCGCACGCGAGCTTTTCCATCGAGAAGGCCAATCGATTGCCGCTGTGATCGTTGAACCGGTCGCGGCCAACATGGGTGTTGTGTTGCCCCGCGAAGGTTTCTTGGAAGAGTTACGACTACTCACCACGACCCACAATGCCCTCTTGATTTTTGACGAAATTATCACAGGTTTTCGAGTCACGTTTGGTGGCATCCAAACACTGCACAAAATTACGCCCGATCTGACATGCCTAGGGAAAATTGTGGGTGGAGGAATGCCACTAGCCGCGTATGGAGGTCGCCGCGACATTATGGATTGGGTGGCTCCTATGGGGCCTGTCTATCAAGCGGGGACGCTGGCAGGAAATCCAGTCGCCGTGACGGCAGGCATCGCCGCACTGAATTATTTAAAGACTCGCTCGCCTTACAAAGCACTCGATCAGCTTACGGGTTGGTTCGCCAAAGAAATCGAGGATCTGGCGCGAGAATGCGGCGTCAGCGTCCGGATCAATCGTTTGGGATCCATGTGGACACTGTTCTTCAATAACGCGCCCGTCGTCGATCTCGTGAGTGTGCAACGTTCGAGCACCTCTCTTTACGCCATATTTTTTCACGGAATGCTCGAGCGGGGTGTCTATTTTCCGCCCTCGGCTTTTGAAGCCGCTTTTCTGACGACCTCGCACACGAAGTCCGTACTCAAAAAATCCCTCGTCGCCATGGAAAAAACATTTAAAAAGCTCCCCGTAAGTTAAAATAACCGTATGGTCCAAATATCTCCGTTCAAAGCAATTCGTTACAATTTAAACAAGCTCCCCAATCTCTCCAATGTGATTTGTCCGCCTTATGACGTGATTGGCGTAACGGATTTTCACAAACTGATGGCCCGCCATCCTTCAAACATCGTTCGCGTCGAACTTCCCAAAACGCAGGGCAAAAAAGATAAATACGAAGTGGCGGCCGATTTTTGGAAGCGCTGGCAAAACAATCGCACTCTCATGCGCGACAAAGAACCCGCGTTTTACGCTTACGAGGAACGCTTCTCGGTGGGAAGCCAAGCCTATTTCCGCCGAGGATTTCTCGCGGCCTTAAAAGTGGAAACGCCTGGCAAAGGCAGCATCAGACCTCACGAAAGAACTTTTCCGAAGCACAAAGAAGATCGCCTCAATCTCATGCGTGCGACGCACGCGAACATCAGCCCCATTTTTGGAATCTTTTTTGATAAGCAGGGCAGCGCCCAGTCCCTCATCGAGCGTCGCATGCTCGAGAAACCGCTCACTGTCTGCCGCGATGATAAGGGCGTCACACACCGCTTGTGGAAATGGTCGGATCCCGAAACGATTAAAACGTTGAAGAAAGTCGTCGAGTCCGCCGATGTCCTTATCGCCGATGGACATCATCGCTACGAGACGGCTTGGAACTACGCGAAAGAACAAGCCAAAAAATCTAAATCGAAAACGCCCGAAAGTCGGCAAGCTTCGCGTTACGTGCTGACCTTCTTATGTTCACTTTCAGATCCCGGTCTTGTCATTCAGCCCACCCATCGCGCGGTGCGGGGATCGCTTCCACTTCAAGAATGGCAAAAACGTATCACGCCCTATTTCTCCATGCAAAAAATTTCAGGCTTCAGTGCCCTCCTCACACGGTTGCGGGAAAAAAACGAGCATTCAGGAATCGGATTTGTTTTGGAGGGAGGCCAATTATTTTGGCTAAGTCCTAAATCGAAAGAACCCTCGATGCCTGTGATCGCCTTGCACGAAGGAATTTTAAAGGATATTTCTCTCGAGAACATCAGCTACGGACAAGATCCGCGAGATTTGGTGCAGAACATGCAGCGTGGAGAAAGCAATGCCGTGTTTCTTTTGCCGCCGCCGCTCAAAGAAGCCTTTGCGAAAATCTGCAAAGCAGGACGACTGTTGCCTCAGAAGTCGACGTACTTCTTTCCGAAGGTGACCACTGGTCTCGTGATGCGGTCCCTCGACGGCGATGTTTCCGACCTTTAATCAGTTTTCCCGCTGGGCTGGGCAGTACCGCGTTGTTCCGCTATGGATAGAGCCGCAACTTCCTCTTCGCGATCTTTTAGACTGGGTTCACAACCTCTCCGCACACGAACAAAAATTTTTCTTTCTGCACAGTGCCTCGTCGGGGTCTCAGTCGCGTTATTCCTATATAGCGCTTGACGCGCCGCGCTTTCATCTTCAAGCCGATCACGATACATTGACGCTGCGCTACCGGACTGGCGGGGGATCGCGGGTTGCTTTTCCAGGCCGCGAGGACGGTCCGTCCGGCGATCGCCAGGAAGCCATCAAGATCGGAAATCCCTACGACCGCTTCCATGGCTGGTTCAGCCAGCTCACCGGCCCACGAGTAGAAGCCTTGCCTCCTTTTTGGGGCGGCGCCGTCGGGTATTTGGGATATGAAAGCGCCGCGCATTTGGATCCAAAACTCTCGGAGATTTTCCGCGCCAAGCGCAACCAAGTGACCCCTCTTGCCGTGGAGAGCTTCCCGGAATTTGAGTTTGGTGTTTACGATGCCGTGGCTGTTGTCGATCATGCTCGCGGTCGTTTATGGCTCGTGCATTCGATATTCATCCCCGAAGGCCGCGCGCTGTCTCCCGTGCAACTCGAAAAGCTCTATCGCCAAGGACAGGACCGCCTGAGGCGCTATGCCATTACGATTCAGAAAGCAGTGCACAGCCACAAGACATGGGGTGATTTCCAGGCGGCGGATGTGAAATCGAATCGGTCCGAGGCCGCCTACCAACTGATGGTTCGCCGAGCCAAGGGTCTTATTACCGCGGGCGACATTTACCAATGCAATTTAAGCCAGAATTTTTCGGGAACCTGGACCGGAGATCCTTGGAGTTTGTATCGAGACATGATTTACATTAACCCCACTCCGTATGCGTCTCTTTGGAGATCCGGAACGCGTTGGATGGTGGGAACGTCTCCCGAACTTCTCGTGCGATTAGAATCCGGCCGCGTCGAGACCCGTCCCATCGCCGGAACCTATCCTCGACGCCCGGAGAGCACCGGTGACGAGATCCGTCGCGAGCTTTTGCGCGATGTCAAAGAACGGGCCGAACATATCATGCTCGTGGACTTAGAGCGCAACGATCTCGGCCGCGTGTGTTTACCCTCCACGGTTCATGTGTCAGAATCTCTCACGCAGGAAACCTATTCGCATGTCGTTCATCTCGTTTCCGATATTCGCGGAACGATGGTTCCTAATCGAACCTGGCGCGATCTCCTGGGGGCCGCATTTCCTGGGGGGACGATTACGGGGTGCCCGAAAATAAAGGCGATGGAGATCATTCAAAAACTCGAGCCGCACCGCCGAGGCCCCTACACCGGCTCGCTGGGTTGGATTGGTTTTACGGGCGACGTGACGTTTAACATCATGATCAGAACCCTCTTTCTGGACAAAAATCGGATTAGTTTTCCCGTCGGCGCCGGAATCGTAGCCGATTCCGATCCGAAGCGTGAGTATCAAGAAACGCTGCACAAAGCCGAAGCTTTGCTCGAAGCACTAGGCGCCGCCTCCAAGAAACAAGCGATGACACCCGGCAAACGGAGAAAACCGCTATGAGAAAATGGATCGTCGCTTTATGTTTTTTATCGAGCACTGTTCTTTTCGCGGAAGCCAAAAACAACAAAGAGGCCGTTTTAGCCCAGCTTAAAATTGTAAACCAAGTTCCTGAAAGCCAGCTGAGCGAAAAGACCGAACCGGGTGTTTCAATCTTGCGAACCCTATTCGACGTGGATGGACCTGAATTCCTCGAACTTCGCCAAACCTTGGGAAAAGCAGAAATTCGTTCCCAATTAAATCCATCGGCCAAATGTGTCCTGGCCGGACTCATATCGCAGCGCTGGGATACGTTCACACTTTCTGGGAATTTATATCTCGCCGGTATCAAAAGTCCGAACCCTGAACTGCGAAGCAAATCGGCAAAAAAGTTAGTCGGGTTCATCCAGCCGGCGCATATCCCTATTTTGATTGAACTTCTCGCGTCTGGGGAAAGCGCCCTGCAAGCCCAAGAGGTGCTCCAAGAGGTTACGGGCCAGAATTTAGGACCTGCCATGAAAAATTGGCAAACCTGGTGGGGGCGTGGAGGCTCGAAGACTGATTTAGTGGGGCATCTCTTGAACGATACGCGCGCGCAACTCAATGGTCGTACCATTCAGGATTTCGATCAAGAACGTTTTTGGTATATACCTGATGGAATCGCTAAAGCCCAGACGACGTATGCTGATCGTTCGAAAAAAGAACAAATGAAAATTTCCGAATGGAATAATTGGGCGCGCACGGATGTACGCCGATATGTCGAGGAATGGAACTCGGTGAAGCCGATCCTCGATCGCATTATTCATCAGCCGGATCCACGCGTCACAAAATTTCTGGAAACCCTCGTAGCCGCCCCCGGATACGGCGATTACGCCAGCATCGTTTTGGCGTGGCGATCCAGTACCACATCCTTGCCTCTCATCCAAGACGCCTACAAGACGAAAGGAACCGTAGGCCGTGCGCTGGCGCGTGGATCTCTGGGCGACAAAGTGGCGATGGTGGATTTACTACGCATCATCGATCGTCATCAATCCTCTCCTCTCAGCTATAAAATAATGGATGAAGACGCGCATTCGCTCTTAACAACGCTCCGAACCGTTG
Source organism: Elusimicrobiota bacterium (assembly GCA_043779245.1). Taxonomy (GTDB): domain Bacteria; phylum Elusimicrobiota; class Elusimicrobia; order 2-01-FULL-59-12; family 2-01-FULL-59-12; genus JANLWZ01. Next base: position 11,947 of record JAYWEN010000218.1, read on the forward strand.
GCGTGATCCCCGCTGAGCAAGCCATCGAGCTCTTGAGTCATCATCACTTTGATTTTGATTCGGCTTATACCCCCAAGGACAAAAAGAAAGCCTTTGATAAAATCAAAGAATGGATGAAAGAAAATATTGCTCAGCTCTCCTTGGATGCTCGCCGCGGCTACTACACCGTTCCCGCCAAGCCTTAAAAAAGGGCTTTATCGAATGAAAGTTTGGTTTCAAAACCGAATCGTTGACGAACGAGAGGCCCGCGTCTCTGTCTTGGATCACGGCTTTCTCTACGGTGACGGCATTTATGAAACAGTGAAAGCGTATGACGGCCGAATCTTTCATTGGCCTGATCACTACAAACGTTTAAAACAATCGGCTCGACTCCTCGAACTCACGTGTCCTTGGTCAAGTCCATATCTTCAGAAAGCGATCCAACGCGTTCTGAAAGCCAATCGCCAACCCAACGCCTCGGTGCGTATCACGATATCCCGCGGTCCTGGCCCTTTAGGGTTGGATCCTCGCGTATGTCCTACGCCGACGCTCGTGATGTTGCCGCATCCGACTCGTGGTATGTCTGTGTTTTGGAAATCAGGAGTGACGATCGGCATCCCCACGGTGCGCCGCAATCATCCGCGCTGCTTGAACCCTCGAATTAAATCGAACAATTCGCTCAATACCATCCTCGCCAAGATGGAAGGAACCCGGATGAAAGTGTTTGAGACGGTGTTGTTGAACCTCAGCGATGAACTTACAGAAGGCACCATCTCGAACCTTTTTTTTGCGATGGGAAAAACGATTTTCACCCCGTCGTTGTCTTGCGGTCTTTTGGAAGGCGTGACGCGCGGGGTTGTTATGACGCTTGCTCGGCAATCCGGGCTAAAGGTCAGGGAAGGCGCTTATAAATTATCGGATTTAAAGAAGGCGGATGAACTATTTCTCACAAGCACAACAATGGAAGTTGTTCCCGTCATTCGTGTCGTATCGCCCACCCTCTTATGGCGTGGGACGCCCGGTCCTGTTACTCAGCGAGTGCAGGCGCTTTTTCGCCGTCATGTCCTGGCGTATTCGTCACGCTGAGCCAGCTTCCGTGCGGCATCGTAATCCTCGACTCCTCCCCCGAGATCGATTTGGACG
>JAYWEN010000219.1:0-2072 GCA_043779245.1 Elusimicrobiota bacterium
GTAATAATGGGAATAGTATCGTCCAGGAAACGCCATCATGACCCATGCCGACACGGCGTATCCGATGCCGAGGATCCATCGCCGATCCTTATTAATAAAAGCAAAAGCGATTCCGGGCAGGGCAGCGAGTGCCGGTGGCATTAATCCATAAAAGATGCCTCTAAAGGACGCGTCGGCCAGAACCGCGGGATCAAAGGAATGAACAAGGTTCGCCAAGGGACCGTGCCACGTTCCGGGTTTAAAGGCGTATTCGACACTCGAGGTAACCATCGCCTTCCAGAAATAATCAAAACGCTTCGTCATCGAAAAATAAAGAAAGAGGGCGGTCCAAAGAATGATCATCGGACCGATGAGAGCGACAATTTCGTTCCTTATGTTTTTGTGGTCGAGTCTCTCGGTGCCAAGATGTACGGAGAGATAAACTCCTAAAATGAGAAATTGGGCGACGACGGCATTTTGTTTGCAGTACGTGGAGAGGGCTAAACAGATTCCTGCTCTCCATAAATCGCCCAATTCTGGTTTAGCGAACCCCGCGCGGAAAAGAAACGCGACACCCCAAACGAGAAACAAATTAACGATGGCGTCCGAACAGGGTTGATTGGCTTCGAGGTGCGGAGTGGCATTGGACAATGTCCAAAAGACGGCAGCCCAAATCCCTGCCCCAGTATTCTCCGTCATCCAAATTACCGCGGCGTATACTCCTATTAAGGTCAGTACTGATAGAGCGGTTTCCAGGAGTAACAAGGCTCCAGAAGGTGAATGGGTGAGCGATTGTGCGAGGGCATAGGTAACGATGATTCCTGGTGGTTTATTGGCCCAGAGATCAGAATAAAGGCGCCTGCCGTGGCGCAATTCTTGAGCAAATAATGCATAAGAAGTATTGTCGCAACCAAGAGGTTCCTCTAGAGTGTAGAGCCGTTGTATCAGGATGACGACAGAAAAGCTTGCCAGGAACAGAAAAACCTTTAAATTTAATGCTTTCATTAGCAAAGATAATATGAAATCGAGATTCGAAAGGGGGCGACCTTGCTCACCTTTTTCTATGAGTAGGCGAATTGGACACTAAAATAACGATACTCTTCCATGAACGATAAATACCTGCTCCACGGTTGCCTCTGGCTCCGATGCGTCTTTTTTATCCTAGTATTGACTGTTGTGTTCAAGAGCTCGTCTTGTTGGCGTCACTCAGGCGAATTGGCCGCACTTCCTCATAATCAAGATATCGAAGAACGCGTAGGGTACTGGATCGACAGCGCCGCCTGCGCTCAAGCCACCGGAAAACTGCTTATCTTGTGCGGCCCCGATGGCGCGATCGCTCCCATCGAAGACCTGTCGTTGGCTGACGATCGCGGTCAGGCTTTTGTCCTCGGATATTTCGCGCAGCATGCCCAGTTCAAGTTTGGTTTGCGCGAGTCGACTCAACTCAATCTCATTATCAATGCCGCAGGATTAATTTTCTTGGCTTGTGTGGCCTATATCAGTCGGCTTCCTGCTCTTGCGATTGGCTCGCTCCTTCTGGGACTGTTTAAAGTCATTCCAGGTCCCATACCGGGTCCGGATATTCCATCGGGATATTTGGGCGTCGTTTGCTTTGCGCTGGTTCCCGTCTTGTGGGCAGAGGCCTGGCGTTCCGGTCGTCTTGAACACCCTTTTGCGATAGGGATACTCGCCGTGACCAGCTCGTTTTTAGCGTCGATGTTTCGCGAGCCGATTGCGGTCATCGGTGTTTTGCTCGCTGTATCCATTCTGGCATCGGTGATTTGGCGCGAACGGACCGATCGCGGAGCTGTCATTAAACAGGTGGGCTTCATCACTCTTTTGATTATGTCGCTTTCGGCGTCTGCCTTTCTACTCACTTATCGAAGTGCGCGATGGAGAGTTCCTCCGGCCACACACGTTGCGTCGCATGGATTTTCACAGTCGCTCTTCCATGGACTGGGAACCGAAAAAAACCCGTGGGGAATCCAGTGGTCGGATCATTACGGACTCACAATGATGAGGCAGCGCTATCCAGACATTCCGTATCTCTCGCCAGCCTATTCAAAGATCTTAGGCTCCTTTTACTGGACGCA
>JAYWEN010000220.1:0-2843 GCA_043779245.1 Elusimicrobiota bacterium
GGACCTCAAGGCGCGTGGGCTTGTGCCGCTCGGGGCGCGCATTGGAATCAATACGGGACCGATGGCGGCTGGCTATATGGGCTCGGATCAGAAAAAACAATTTACCGTCATGGGCGATAACGTGAACTTGGGCTCCCGTCTTGAAGGGGCGAACAAAGCGTTCGGATCCTCGGTGATGATCAGCGAATTCACCTATGAGGTCATTCAAGATAAGTTTGAAGTACGCTTTTTGGACAAAATCCGCGTGCCAGGAAAAGCCAAACCGGTGAAAGTGTTTGAGTTGCTAGCCGAAAAGGGCGGACTCTCGCCCGAATGGCAAAAAGCGCATGCCTTGTACCATGAGGCGATCATGCAATTCGTCCACCGAGAATTTTCGCCCGCCAGAGAAAAATTCCTTGCAGTCTCCACAATCTTGGGACAAGATAAGGCTAGCATGGCTTACGTTGAGCGAGCGGAAGCATTCATGGCCCATCCCCCGGCTGAGGATTGGGACGGCGTCTTTGAGGTTAAATCGAAATGAGGAACTGTAGGGGCGCACCGGAGTGCGCCCTATCCCTATGGTAATTTTCTGGCGGCTCGTTTTGGCGCATTTTATTGCGGACTTTACCTTCCAAACCAATAAGGTGGCGTCTTGGAAACGCGAAAGCCGCATGGGAATGTTTGTGCATGTCATGACCCATCCGGTCGTAACCTATGCGCTTACGTGGCCCTTCCTGTCGATGCCGTGGGTGCAGACTCAGTGGTTTCAACTCAATGGATGGGTGTGCGTGGCGCTCTTAGCGCTCTTTCATTGGCTGGAGGACGAATGGCGCGTCTGGTCCATCCGCGAAACGGGAAGCCCTGACTCGACTGGGTTTTTTCTTTGGGATCAAATCGTACATCTCACGATGATCTTGGCGCTCTCTCCAACGATGCTCGAAGCGAAGGTGGACGCTTGGGTGTTTCCCGTCCTTTGTGTCGTGGTTCTCTCGCACTTTGTATCCGTGCTCATTTTCTTCATCGAGAACGACATTGGGGGAAATTCGACGGTGCTGGGAGATCAAAAATACCGTTTTATTGGTGAGCGTCTTGTAGGTGCAAGCTTGTTCTTACTGCCCGGCCCCTTTTTCTTACTGGCGTTTGGCTGGATTGGTTGGATCGCCTATCTCTCGTATTACAAATCTCACGAACGAACCTGGGTCCATCTCGTCGTGGGGAACACCGCTGTCGTTCTTCTCGGCCTACTCGCCCGCGGCCTTCTTTCCTAGCATCTCGAATCCGACACTACCTCCATCTACCCCATTTATCATCGGAGACAAGAGTTTCGCGGCTAACACTGTTTCCATCAAATTCCTTTAAGTGCTGTCGTAAATAGTGTCGTAAAGAAATGATGGGGCAACGTTTACACGGCTTCGTGGTTAGCGAAGCTCGGGATCAAAGACGATTGGACGGGCGGTTTGTATGCCATTGCTCATTTCGTCCCGCTAGGAACGGGGCGCCTTGTCTATGTTTTCGGGCCGCAGGGACAAAAGCTCCCTAGTTGGTTCAAGCAGTATCCTTGGGTCAAAAGAGTGATTTTGTCCAAGGTCGATTTTGGGAAAGGGAATCGGGTTCTGGGGAGGGGAGGACGATTGCATCCAAAATACAAAATCACCTTTCCGGCGCCGAGCCCGATGGGATAAAACCATACGCAGAAAGTCTTTTTGAAAAACAAGTCGCCCTATTATTACGCGTCCTGCGTGAAATCGCGGACCACATAAAGTTCGCTCTTAAAAGTGGAACGGCGATTACTTTTTCATGCGCGACATGCCGAGATTGTTTGTCGATATCGACTTAACCTGCCTCCCTATCGAAGATCGAACCACGTCTCTGGCATCCATCAGCACTATGTTAGAAACGATTGCCTCAACAATCCCCAATTCCGTGCACGGAGCCAAAGTGCAATTGCAAAAGGATGGAATCACCCAGCGCACAAAAGCCCTCAACGTGCGGCATGAGGGCATTGCCATAAAAGTTGAAGCAAACCAAGTCATTCGTGGATCGGTTTTTGCCTGCCAAGAGCCGGATCTCTGTCCAAGCTCCCCGTCACTCCTTTGATCAACAGAACCGCCTCGCCACCGGCGCGTAATTCCTTTTCGCTTGCCAACAAGCTTTGGAAAATCGCATCGGGACCGTTAATGAATAGTGGAGATGTGCTATTCTAATATCATGCTAAACGTGATCAAAAGTGACCCTGAAATCCTCGGTGGAACTCCAGTATTTGAGGGGACGCGTGTGCCAGTCGAAACCCTCTTTGATTACATCGAAGGGGAAGAAAGCATCGATGAATTTCTAGAGGATTTCCCAACTGTTTCGAAGTCTCAAGTCCTTAACCTCTTGGAACAACTCAAGAGCCAGGCGATCAATCCACCTCAAGCCGCTTGAAAGTCCTCTTCGACGAATGTGTGCCGCGAAGACTTCGACGGCTTATTCCAGGGCACGAGATTCAGACTGTTCCAGAAGCCGGATGGGCAGGCATAAAGAATGGCGAGTTATTAAAGAAAGCGTCTGTGTCCTTTGACGTTTTTATTACGGTCGATAGAAATTTAAGTTTTCAGCAGCACCTTCCTTTACTGCCAATTGCCGTCATCGTGATTCATTGCCGAACAAATAAACTGAAAGATCTTGAGCGGTATGCGCCAGACTGTCTCCGGCTGCTCCAATCGCCGCTACCGAAATCTCTTCATCCTATTGGAGCCTAATCTTTTTTGAATTGAGCTGATCCATCCACGAAATTAACCGGAACAAACGAGAGTCGTTGCCCCTGACAGCGAAGAACCCGTCACCACCTAAGAATCAAAATCCAATTCGTAAGACCAAAACAT
>JAYWEN010000221.1:0-2514 GCA_043779245.1 Elusimicrobiota bacterium
GCATTCCAATCACCGTTTCCTTCGAATGAGGACGCGGCCCAGGATAGCGGTAGGAGTCGGCCTGCGGCGCCTCTTCATCGCCTTGCGCGAGCGCCTGCATGTAAAAGTATTTGATCAAGCTCGTCCCGTGATGCTCCGGGATAAAACGCACCACTTCTTCAGGCACGTTCAAACTGCGCGCCAGTGCCACGCCGTCTTTCACATGGGACATGATCACTAAACTCGAGATCGAGGGGTTCAGCTTGTCATGCAATTCTGATTTGTCCTTCGCACTGCGGCGCATGGTTTGATTTTCGATGAAATATTCCGGATGCTCAAGCTTGCCCACGTCGTGGTAATACATTCCCACGCGGCACAATAGCGAATTGGCTCCGATCGCCTCGGCCGCTTGTTCAGCCAGGGCGGAAACTAAAAGCGTGTGGTGATAGGTGCCAGGCGCTTCGATCATGAGGCGCCGAAGCAGCGGCCGATTAAAATCCCCCACTTCCAAAAGCGTAATGGGCGTGATGCGCGAAAAAAACGATTCTAAGACGGGGAGAAGCACCAAGGACACAATCACGCAGAGCGCGCTGTTCACTGCGGCCCAGGCCAAGCGGTGCAGCGTGAGCGTTGAGGGCCACATATGGAAAAGGCTCAAGCCGTACAGGCAAAGGCTCGTCACCCATAAGACGTGAAATCCGGCCCGGATCATGTCGGACCGATGACGAACATTTCGTGAGGCCAGCATAGCCGCCATGCTCGAGAAAAACGCCACGAACATCGCGTTGAAAGAAAAATTGTAGAGCACGCCGCAAAGGATCGAAAGAATGATGCTGATCAAAAAGGCCAAGCGGATGTGCAGAAGCATCGTGACCAAGATCGCGATCGCTCCGATGGGAATCCCGTATTGCGAATATTGAGGGAAGCGCTGACAGAGTTCGATGAACCCCACACCCAAGACAATGCATAATCCGATCAGGAATACGGCCTCATCATCGTTCACGAATTGGGGCAGGTCAATGCGGACATAGAGAACAAAGAACAAGGTCAAAATAATAATGAGGCCGGCGAGCGCGACCATGCGCGGGAGCGCGAATCCCACTTGCGGAAGCAAAAGTAGAAAGAGCACGAACGCGCAGCCCATGGTGACGATCGGCGTGGGAATGTGGACGTGACGCGCGAGAAGAGACGAGGCCTCTTGGCGCGGGCTGCGATTTTGAATGCCGTTCACCCAATCGAGCATCGATTGAAGTACGCCTCTAAGGCTGTTCAACCACCATTTGATCATGAAGGTTTACCGGTTATCCTGCTGCTTTTCCCAATCGTCATAGGCGCGGATAATTTCCTTGACTAAGGGGTGGCGGACCACGTCTTCCTGTGTAAAGTGTACGAGCTGAATGCCCGGGATCCCCTTGAGGATCATCGGCAGTTGCACGAGTCCCGACATGCGCTTAGAGGGTAGATCGATTTGCGTCACATCGCCATTAATGACCATCCGCGAGCCTTGTCCCATGCGGGTCAAAAGCATTTTCATCTGTTCGGTGGTTGCGTTCTGGCCTTCATCTAAAATTATAAACGCGTTTTCGAGCGTTCGGCCGCGCATATAGGCGAGCGGTGCGATCTCGATTGTTTCCTCGTCGCGATAAAGGCGGAATTTGTCCGGACCGAGCATACTATTGAAGGCATCGTAGAGCGGCCGCAAATAGGGGTTTACTTTGTCATAAAAATCACCGGGCAAAAATCCTAGCTTTTCCCCCGCTTCAACTACCGGTCGAGTAAGAACAATTCGCGATATTTTGTCCTCGCGCAGAGCGGCCAACGCGCAGGCCACCGCTAGATATGTTTTTCCGGTACCAGCCGGCCCTATCCCCACAACCAGCTCTTTGGTTTGAATGGCTTCAACATACACTTTTTGAGTCGCGGTGCGCGGTCGGACGGATTTACCGAGAGCGTTTGTGTAGGTGGCCGATGAAGGGGGTTCAAGCGTGATCGTGGAACTCATGTCGGGATGTGTTTCGCGGCTCAAATTGTCGCGCATGTCATCGATGGCCAATAGCGCCTTTTCTACTTTAGCCGGCGCGCCGCGGACGGAGAGCACATCGCCCCGGCCGAAGATTTGGACCCCAAAAGTCTGTTCAAGGGCTCGAAGGTTTTGGTCATGCTGCCCAAACAACCGAAGCGCTTCGTCAGACCCTGTTAAATGAACTTTTCTGGTTACCACTTACCCCAATTTAATGCCTAATTCCCTCAATTGTAAAGGGGATACTGCAGAGGGAGCGTTGGACATCAGATCCATGCCTTTTTGGTTCTTGGGGAAGGCGATGACGTCGCGGATGGAGGACTCCCCTGCCAAAAGGCCGACAAACCGGTCGAGTCCTAGTGCAAATCCACCATGCGGGGGCGCGCCGTATTCAAGTGCTTCTAAAAGAAAGCCGAACTGGAGCTGGGCGATCTCGTTAGGGATCTGAAGAAGCTTAAAAATGAGGGCTTGGTCTTCCATGCGGTGAATACGAATGCTGCCACCGCCGATTTCGC
>JAYWEN010000222.1:0-4570 GCA_043779245.1 Elusimicrobiota bacterium
CATTAAACTCTAATGAGCTCTCATCAATCTCGTCTTCAAAAAGCGATGTGAAACCGAATGAGAGAAGTCGGGAACTTAGCATAATGCCAGTCGGTCCCTTCCCGGTGAAAAGTCCGACGGAAACCTGACGATGATGAAGCAGAAAGGTATCTCGAAAATAGGCGTGGTCAATGTGAAAACCGTCCACGCTGTGAAAAAGCCAGGCGCTCGCCTTCGGTAATAAATATAAATGATTTAGAGCCGCTTCGAAACCGGCCACCCCACCGCCGAATTGCTTGGTCATTTTTGCGAAGTCGTGGAGAGAATTGGCCACCAGTCTCTCAAAATCTTTGTTAAAAGGAGTATAGGTTTCCACATCGAGACGATTATTGTTAAGCCACGTATACTGTTGCGCCACGCGTAATGGCAGATTGGAGGTTGAAAGAGTTTGTAGCCTAGATTCCGACAATCGCGTGGTCATAGGCAACAAAAACGCCAACCCTATCAGTAACTGCGTCACGCTTGGATGAACCCACGCAATTAATATTCCAAGCAGAATCACAACCAATCCGCTCCTCAGCAGAGATCTTTGAGCAGAACGGATTCCGCTTAAATTCCTATAACCCTCAATGATCGAAGAACGCACACCGCCGCCGGGCCAGCCTGGTTTGTCCGAGGTGTAACTTGATATGGCTAGGGATTGATTAGAAAAAGGAGAGGGAGAAGGTCTATGGGGTGGGCGGATATGCGCAGCAGAAACAGGTCCGACTAGGATCGCGGATAGTAACACGGAAAGCAGTTTGCGAATGATTATTCTCATTGTGATCTAGTGTCTGTATTTTAAAGACATTCTGACGGGTTTAGAATGGAGCGGAGGGTTCAAAATGTAGTCCCAAAGGACCTAACTTTTGCGCGCCTGCCTCCTCAGAGCTTGGGGGCCCAGCCATCCTGGGCCCTGCGGCCTATGGAAAGCGTGGGTAAATAATTAACAGAAGAGTTACTCTGCCTTTACGTGGCTGAAACATCTACGGAGTACTCTCTTATCGGAGGGGGAAAAGAGGCCCTATGACTACCATTGCCATCATTCTTCTAACGTTAGTGGGCGCTTCACCCGACACAAAAGCAAACCTCTGGAAACCCGGACGGGCGCATCCCTCAAGTCCCCTTGTGGACCCCGGCATCGGACCTGGAGGCCTTCCTCACCTAGCCGGAATCGATAAAAGCTTACGACACTACACATATGTCTTCGATGGGATCGCGACAAGCGGCGGACTCCGCTGCCCAAACGTGAATGTGGTTTTGCACGTAACGACGTCAAAAACAAGCCGCGTGCTCAATGCAAAGACCAACGAAGAGGGGAAATACTCCATTGAAGTCGCGTTTGATGGGTCTCGCTACGAACCCGTCAATTGGTCGATGGAGGCCTACTCCACGAAGTCGCGGCCAGTGGAGTTTGAAGGCCGCCATATCCTGATGCGGGAGGATGAAACGGTGGTCGTGAACAATCCCGTAGATTTCGGAACCATCAACTAACCACCCTCAGAAGCCGCCGTTAGCCCATAAATGGCTGGCGGGCGGTTTCCGGTCGACTTTAAGTAGCATCTGCAAAGGTATGAAAGCCCTTGAAATCGCAGTTTCTTAGGGTTAGATGCCAGCATCTATGGGACATGCCACGATCCTCGTTATTGATGATGATTTAGCGCTGATTCAGATGCTGAAGGCGGGCCTGGAGGGCGAAGGGTATACCGTCATCACCGGCTACGATGGACAGATGGCGCTCACGCTGGCAAAGACTCGTAAACCCGAGCTAATCATCCTCGATGTGAACATGCCGATGACGAACGGCCTCAAAGCGCTGGATTCGCTGCGAAAGCTGCCGGAAACGGTGAAGATTCCCGTGATCATCTTATCCGGGGAAAAGTCGGGCTCTGTCTATCCGATCCTTGAAACGACCCAGCGCGTGGCCTTTATCAAGAAGCCTTTAGACATGGAGCACCTCTTCTCCTTAATGAAGCAGTTCCTCGCCCAATACCCCTCCGGCCACTAAGTAGTAAAATAGCCACATGATTGATGCCACGCTCGTGACTGAGCTATCCAAAATTTCTGATCCTGGGGCACTCTTGTCCGAACTACACAGGCGTTTCGGTGCGCGTATGGCGATTGCTACAAGCGGCCAGCCGACTGACACAGCCCTCGTGGCTCTGGCGATCAAGTCCGGCGCCAAATCTCCGCGAGTCTACACTACGGACACATACCGATTATTCCCTGAGACTTATGCCTATTTCGAGACGCTCGAAAAATTCTTCAACATCAACATCGAAAGGTTCCTGCCTCCAGAAAAAGATTTAAAGCGTATGGTCGAAGTGCATGGCGAGTATCTCTTTTTCGATTCCAAGGAGAAACAGGAATATTGCTGCTTTGTCCGTAAGGTCCTCCCGAACCAACTCGCTTTGGAAACCATGGACGTGTGGGTGACGGGGCTGCGGCGCGATCAATCAGCGGCGCGCGCAGGTTTGCCGCAGATCGAAATCATCGAACACAAAGCAGCCAATGGAACCACTCGACCCATTTTGAAAGTGAACGCGCTTGCGGCCTGGACGGAAAAACAGGTCACCGACTACTTGGCGGCAAACAAGATTCCTAACCATCCGCTCTTCGAAGCGAAACTTCCGGGTGGGCGCTACTACGAGTCGCTCGGCTGCATCATCTGTACGACGCCAATTGCTCCCAACGAACCGCGCCGCGCCGGTCGCTGGCGCTGGTTTAACAACCAAGACGACAAGAAGGAATGCGGACTGCACATCCCGGAAGAACCGGGCAAACAGGCCATGTAGGGGACGCCTGTTGGCGTCACTGCCCATCCATGGATTCCCACATGATTTCTGTCGCCAAAGACCTCGCTTTGCAGGCAGGCCACCACATTCAAATCCTCCGTCAATCGCCGCTCATCAAAGAACGCAAAACCGATTATTCTGTCGTCACAAACGGCGACCACGCCGCTGACGACATCATCCGAGGCGGACTGCAGAAAGCATTCCCAACCCACTCCATTCTGACTGAAGAAAGCGGTCTGACCGGTTCACCGGATGCCGAGTATCTCTGGGTCATCGATCCTATCGACGGCACGCGCGCCTATGTGAAAGGTGTGCCGGGCTACAGCGTGATGATTGGCTTGATGAAAGAGGGGAATCCGATTCTCGGCGTCGTCTTTGATCCGTTGGAGGATGTTCTCTACGAGGCGCTTAAGGGAGAGGGAACGTTTTGCACCATCAAAGGGCAGAAAGAGCGCGTGCAGGTCTCTTCAAGGGAAAATCTACGAGACATGGTCACGATCACCTCGACGGGCTTTCCATCCCAGACCGAAACAGAGTTGAAGGTGAAACTGCCGGGCCCCTGGATCCCCGCCGTGAATAGTGTGGGAGTGAAAATCGGTTATATGACGCGGCGGCTGGCCGATATTTATATCAATCATCATTCGGTTCATTACTGGGATCTCTGCGGACCGCAGGTTATCTTGGAAGAAGCCGGTGGGAAAATCTCTTATCTTGATGGACAAGCCATCCGCTATCCGATGCAGGGGGGAAGCTATCGCTTTCGAGGATCAACGCTAGCCACCAACGGTAATCATCATTCCAAAATCCTAAAAATTCTTGAAACCCTCACGCCGCGACTCGCCTAACGGTAGGAATTTCTTTTTCTAATAAGTCGAAGAGCGGCGCAAGCGTATAAGGCTTCATCAAATAAGCCAACGCTCCGCGGTCCATCGCCTCGCGCATCCGCACCCTATCGGCGGATTGGCTTTCAACCACCACCCGAGTGTGAGGTGACGATTCTTTCCAAATCGAAATCATATCCAGTGGATCGGGCCCCCCCATGTCCAAATCGAGAATCACAATGTTGGGTTGCACAGCAGAGAATATCGATAAGGCTATTTCCGGCCCGGGACAGGTCCAGGTGATGTAGCCCCGGTCCTCAAAGGCGTGGCGCAGGGTGTTGCGTAGGTCGGTGTTGTCCTCAACGATCATGATGGATACATGTCTCATGGTGTCTCCTTCCTCTTAGTCGTATGACCCCTTGAATCATGCTGCGTATTTCATAATGCCCCCAATTGTGTCTAGGCAAAAGGTCCAATAATTTTTGGGCCTCTGTTGGGAATTTGGTGAGGAGGCTCGCCACCGGGTCAAGCACTTCAAAGTCAGGCGAAGAAGTGATATCCTCTCGTCTAATGAGCCTTCCTCCTTACGCATCCTTATCGACGGAGCAGGTCAATCCCGGGTCGCGATCTCTCGACCGGCTTTCGCCAGCGCAAATCGTCCGTCTGATGAACCGGGAGGACCGCCACGTTATCCAGGCAGTCTCGCATTCCACTCCGCAAATCGCTAAAGCCGTTGGGATTATCGTCAAAAGCCTTGGCGCCGGTCATCGACTTTTCTTTATTGGAGCGGGGACAAGCGGCCGTCTGGGGATTATCGAAGCCGCGGAATGCCCACCCACTTTCAATACGCCTCACCAAATGATTCAGGGCATCATGGCCGGGGGCAAAGCAGCCGTTTTCAAATCCAAGGAAGGATCGGAGGATTCGGAAAAAGAC
>JAYWEN010000223.1:0-2606 GCA_043779245.1 Elusimicrobiota bacterium
ATAATAATAGAGAGGCGTCAAAATCTGGGGTGGCAAAAGGCCTGGTGTTTGCAGAAGCCTCATTATTTCAGGCAAATCGGCGCTAGCTAATTGCTTTAGCGCTTGACTCTTGGCTAACTCTTCTTTTTCTTGTTCAGATAGATTGGCGAATAGAGCGGCAAAAAGACTCGTTGTTTCATCAAGTGTCTTTCTTAACCCTAGATTGTCATGTATTTTGTTTTTTTCAATCAGTGCTAATAAAAGTGCTTCAAACGTCGCACTGAAATTGGATACATCGACAACGGGAATGCCATTTTTAAGAAGAACAGTCTCTTTAAAATGTTCGTATGAATCGTAGGGTCTACTCCCGCTTGGATCTAGGAGCCATCCAACAATTATGTATACCGACCTAGGCATGAAGTCGAGGTGCCATCCATGCTTGTCGACAATATTCTCAGCCTTCATAGCGAGGTTTGCGAATGTCGGTTCTTGAACCCAATGGTTTTTCTCATTCTGTCTATGGTCATAAAAATTGAATTGGCGTATTGCTTGTTCCTGGAGGATGTAGAGCATAATCTCTTCAGCGATAGGTTGTGAAAGCTTCTGTAGAATAGGCAATAAGTTTGAAAAATCCTGACTTCCAGGAGGTCCAATTGTGCGAAGAATATGAGGGATCTCACGTTCTGCATCTTGTGAAAGCGTTGGGAGAATAGCGAGCCCTCTTTTGTCAAACATCATGCGAGACGCTAAACCCATCACTTGATCCATTTGGCTTAGTCCGTAGTATTGAAAAATGGCATACGATGGTGTTCCTGCAATCATTCGTCCCAGAGCATAATGCAGCCGATCAAAGGCAATAAAATCACTTAACGATGTGGCCTGCCGTTTTTTGTCCAAAAAAGCGGAGAGATATTTTAGAGCGTCAGGGTGCTCATCGAATCTGCTGTAGCGGGTATTGCCAGGGATGGCTTCTTTTGGGTTTTCGACTTCTTTTGATATTGCCACATAGATCGGTTTCGCATTCCGGGACGAAGAGACATTTGCTGAGACGGAAATAATGGATTGAAGTACCGATAACGTCTCGATTCGCGTCTTTGGGTCTTCTATTAATGGTCGCAGTCGTTCATCGACGCATAAAATCCCGTTCAGCGTGACGAAAGCATGAACAGTAGGGTGATTTGGATTCATGGGCATAAAAACTAGGTGAGGGAATTCTCGATCTTTGTGAAGAGATGAGATCTTTGGTGATCGATCAGGCAGAAGATCTTTAGGTAAGAAGATAGCCGATGGATCGGCAATGGCCTGTAATTCTGGGTCTGATTCAAAAACAAACCGATCATAATTGCGATAGTTATTTAACTCGGAGGCTATTTCTGCACGAAGCGAAGCGAGCGGGTTTGTGTGGGCTCTGGCACTTTCTGCTGGAGGCATTTGCTTTTGAGCCGTATAGACGAGAGGGTAAAGAAGCGCTGCGAAATCCAAAATAGTGCCATTCCTTTGCAGATCAACAATTAAGCGATCAAAACCTATAAGCGTGAGGGCGTTGGGCCTGGGTGCGGCGCGGTCGCGGGCGTAGTCCATGAGATCTTTGTGGAGGTCTAAAATAACTCTCTTCGGTTGGCCCACCGTATCTATGTAGTGGCTCTCAAAGTAAACGCCGTTCACCAGAAGCACCACTTCGGTCTTATCTCCCAAAGATGTCTTGCCAGAAGTCTCATCGACCTTAAAAGTTAATGCAGGACGTACTCCAGGCTTGGACGGATCCACATGCTCGATGGGAATGCTCGAGATTTGACGTAGCCCTTCTGAGGGGTTGATGAGACGAGTTTCCGATTCTTCGTCAACTTTTAAGTGAATACGGGCGTCGTCCTTGTATCGGAGATACTGATCGACGTCTTTTAAAATTTTATCCTTATTAATCCCAGCGGAAATGACTTCAACCTGAGTGCCGTGTTCTCCGATTGATTTCTGGATCTCGTCTGACAATGAAATGGGTGTGAAAGCAATTTGACCATCTTCTAGGCTAAATTCTAGCCCCATGGGTTTTCCATCTTTCATGCTTCGTAGGATGACCCTGTCATTGGGACCTTGCAGGTGAGATAGAGCCGAAAGGAAACCCGCACCAAATCGTCCCGTTGTTCCAGCCTGGCCCAAGTTTCCACCTTCGCCAGGGTAAAGAAGCTTTGTGAGATCTTCCATCCGGATGCCTTCACCATCATCCTGAATCATGATCCGGCCATCCGTCATCTCTACGTGAACGTCTTTCGAATGCGAAGCGTCATTCTTTTGGAAGTAATAGCGTTCTTCCGTGTCGATTGCATTCAAGATCAATTCGATGGTCGGGCGCGTTGAGAGATTGGCAAATTGATGGAAGATGAGACCGTTCATGGTGCGGTTCATCGTCTCTCGATCCTCAGCAGAGACTTGATCAAGCACGGCATGGATCTTATTCTTTTGAATCGCTTGAGCGAGGCCAACGCCTGTGTTTGCCTGCATGGCGGCGACAAAGAGGACGAACGGAATACTCGCCGAGCTGCGGACGTCGGAGTGTCTGGCAGGCCAGTACGCTTTGACATTTATGGCAAAGTGAAGGAGTCCTAAAAGGTACGTCAGGTTTTCGGCAAGAG
>JAYWEN010000224.1:0-9965 GCA_043779245.1 Elusimicrobiota bacterium
GCAGCATGGCCTGCCCATGTTTAAGATCGGACATTTGATCCGTGACGCGCATTTGATTCAACAGGCTCGTACGGCTGCCGATGACATCTTATCGAAAGACCCGCAACTTCAATTGTCAGACCATGCCGCATTGCGGGACGCGATCCATTCCCAATGGACCGCGCTTTGGAACTCCGGTATTACGGGTTAATGGACCACACCATTCGCCGCCGCGCCTTAGGATTGACTGCACTTTTAGGCGCGTTTTCCTTTCTCAGTCTTGGAAGTGCTCTCAGAGAATCGCCGACCTACGATGAGCCGATCCATGTGGCGGCAGGCTATCTCTTCTGGAAAAGCCACCACTATACTCTTGAACCGGGACACCCGCCGCTCATTCGCCTTTGGGCCACCATTCCTTTATTAATTAAAAATCTGCCTGTCCCAAATCCTGAACTTTTCAAGTTCGCTAACGGGCATTGGATGTTCACCTATCTATTTACAAACCGCAATCGAATCTCTGTGGATAGGTTGATCGACGGTCCACGCGTCATGATTATTCTCTTGGGTCTCGCGTTAGGGTTCTTGATTTGGCTTTGGGCGCTTCAGCTTTGGGGCGAACCGGCGGCCTGGGCGGCGTTAGTCGCTTATGCATTCAACCCCGCCATGCTCGCTTTTTCGCATTTGGTCACGACCGACTTTGGCGCTTGTTTTATGTCAACGTTAGCTCTCTACATTGGCTGGCGAAGCCGTCGCCTCAATTTGAAAATGCACGGTTTTCTTATCGGCTGCGCGCTTGGACTTGCAACCATGGCGAAATTTTCTGAAATTCTCTTAGTCGGGATTTTGGGATCTGTTCTTCTTGTGGAGATCGTGCGGGATAAAAAACGTTCTTTTTCGATGGCGTTAATAAGTTGGCAACTGACTGGAGCCGCGGTTGGATTTTCGTGGGTCGTCTTACTGGTTTATCAAGGGACACAATGGAGTGCAGGGCTCCGGGGTTTTCAGATGATGTTCAGTCTACAGCAATACAACACGATGCCGCATTTCTTTATGAATACAATCCAGCAAGGAAGCCCCTGGTGGTTCGTGACGGCCACTTTTCTTCTCAAAACTCCGGTGGCTTTTTTAATTTGGATGGGAATCGGGATTTCCAAAGCGATCAAAAAAGAACTTCCTAATCTTGAGAGCGCTCTGCTTTGGTTGGTTTGGCCGTGTGTCTTTTATGTTGGATTTGTTTCGGTATCGCGTTATCAACTGGGCTTACGGCGAATACTCTTCGTTTATCCGCTCTTGTGTGTAGTGATCGGAGGAACTGCTGCTTCTTTAATGCGGGATGAACCGTGTAGACGATGCGTCGCTGTGGCTCTTGCGACGTGGTATGTCTTGGGAAGTGTTTTTTCATTTCCATTTTACCTGTCTTACTTTAATGAGGCGGCCGGCGGACCGTCGCAGGGTTATCGCTACTTGCTCGACTGTAATTGGGATTGGGGACAAGGCTTGAAGGAATTAGGCCGTTACCTCAAAAAGTCGGGAATCCAAACGATCTATCTCAGTTATTTTGGGGCGGCCGATCCGACCTCTTACGGGATCGACTATATTCCTGTCGCAAACGTTTCCAATTTCCCGCTGGATGGTCTCGGGAAAACGTCTCTGACGGGGGAGAAAAAAATTCTTTTTGCAATCTCAGGGACAAACCGTGGAGGAGTCTATTTCAAAGACCATCACCTTTTTCAGTGGCTGGACAACGAACGCCCGCTCGCGCTCGTTGGAAATTCGATCTGGATTTACGATTTCACGAACCGTCCCGATCTACTAGATCATTTAGAGAGGCTACGTCGCCGTCCCTCGGGGGCGAGTGATGCGCGGTTGTCGCCATGATGAGATCCCACAAGAGCTCCGTCATTGGGTTGAAAGCACTGGGTATCTTCTTACTTACCTTCTGGTGTTATCGGCACGTCCTGAACGCCGGTTTCATCTGGGACGATGATAAACACGTCACTAAAAATGGTCAGCTAGAGAGCGTCCACGGTCTGTCACAGATTTGGTTTTCTCTCGGTGCGGTGCAACAATATTATCCGCTAACGTATTCCGCCTTTTGGCTTGAGCATCACGCGTGGGGAAATCGGCCTCGCGGCTATCACTTCACAAATATTCTTTTCCATGCGCTGAACGCCATTCTCCTAGGGTTTATTTTGATCGGGCTCGGGATTCATTGGCCATGGGTCTGCGCATTGCTGTTTGCCATTCATCCCATGAATGTGGAATCTGTCGCGTGGATTTCGGAACTTAAGAACACGCTTTCTACTTTCTTTTACCTCATGGCAGCACTTCAATACTTGGCATTTCTATCTCCCAAACGAGCCCAGGATCGGCGCATTCATTATGGACTGGCGTTCGCATTTTTCGTGGCAGCACTACTTAGTAAAACAACGGCCTGTTCCTTACCGGCGGTCCTCTTGATCATACTTTGGTGGAAGCGACCCTCTCTTCAAGCGAAGGACGTGACGCCTCTCGTACCATTTTTTTCCGTTGGGATTCTATTGGCGGGCGTTACCGTGGTTGTCGAAAAAAAAATACTCGGTGCCGAAGGAGCGCTGTGGCATCACTCGTTGGCGGAACATGTAATTATCGCCGCGCGAGCCGTAGAGTTCTATGCGGTGAAATTCATATGGCCACATCCGCTCTCATTCATTTACCCACAATGGGACATCCATGCCTCTGACCCGGCACTGTATCTATTCCCAGTTTCACTCGCGGCGATCTTGGCAATGCTCATTGTCTTCCGGAAGAGCATCGGACGTGGTGCGCTGGCCGGATTCTCTTGTTTTCTTGTCATTCTTTTTCCAGCACTTGGCTTTTTTAATTTATACCCGATGCGTTACTCCTACATTGCCGACCACTTCGCCTACGTAGCCTTGATCGCCTTGATCGGCTTGACGGTCGAAGGCTTTTACTGGATTGAGCAAAGCGCGCTCTTCCCCAAAAAGATTTGGCTCGCGACCCTTTCGACTTGGGTGATTCTTCTTTGCATTCTGGCAGCGAAGCAAACCATGATTTACTTGAGGCCAGAATCCCTCTGGCGACACACCTTGGCACTAAATCCCAGGAGTGCCATGGCCTTAAATAATTTGGGATTAGAGCTGATGAATCAAAATCGATTTCAGGAAGCCCGAGCTCAATTTTTGCACACCTTAGAGATTGATCCTCGATCCGTCGAAGCGACGGCCAACTTGGCTTTCCTCGGCGAGCGGCAACACCAGCCTGATGAAGCCATTGCACGCTATCGCCAATCGATCGCTTTGGATCCGCAGCGTCCTGATCTTCATGGAAGGCTGGGAAGTTATCTGCTTGAAATTGGGCACATACCGGAGGCCATTGAGGAACTTGAGCAAACACTTGCGATCGGAAATGCGCTAATTCAAAAAACGCCCGAAAGGCTTCGAGCCCCAATGCGATTTGAAGCCGCCAAAATTCATTTAAATCTGGGATATGCGTTTTCTTTACTAGGAAAGACCGCTAAGAGTATTGAAGAAGTGAAGCGGGCACTGGCTTTGGAACCCCACTGGCTACTCGCCCAGCAGCTTCTGAAACAACTGCAACGGCCAAAGCTTCATGCAGTCCCAAAATCAGTAAGATAGGAGATCACCTGATGAAACGCATCGCCATTTATCCTGGATCCTTTGACCCCGTGACGAACGGACATTTGGACATCATTCATCGCGGAAAACATTTATTTGACCGCATCATCGTGGCCGTGAGTAAAAACTCTCAGAAATCTCCTTACTTCTCGCTCGCAGAGCGCGTATCATTTTTGAAAGCTGCGCTGAAAGGTCATTCCGGCATCCAAGTGGAGAGTTTTTCCGGCCTCTTGGTGAATTACGTGAAAGAACGCAAGGCCTCTGCGGTGATTCGAGGACTTCGCGCCGTGTCTGATTTCGAGTACGAGTTTCAAATGGCGCTCATGAACCGCCGGCAAAACACTGTTTTCGAAACCGTTTTCCTCATGCCAGACGAACGTTACACCTACCTTTCATCCAGCCTCATTCGCGAAATATCGCGCCTTGGAGGCAACGTTCGCGGCCTCGTTCCAAATCCCGTAGAATTGGCGCTTAAAAAGCGGGCATTCGTGCTCGCAGGCAGGCATTGACATTTCCCTTAACTCCTGGTAACAAAACGGTAGTGAAAGCCAATTCTTGGCAGGATTTTCGCAGTTTAGCTAGTCAAAGCCCCGCACGGATTATTCTCGCCGATGGAGAAGATCTCCGAGCGGTCCAAGCCGCGGTGCTTGCACAACGCGAGCAGGTAGCCGTTCCCATCCTCATCGGCTCACGGGCCAAAATTGAAACGATGCTGCGCAACCAATCGTCCTCAGAACAAATCGAATGCATCGACCCCCACGAATTGAAGACCGCCGAGATCGACCGTCACCTCGACGAACTTCTTCAGCTCACCAAATTTAAAAAGTTATCGCGATCAGAGGCTCAAGCGCTCTTGACGGATCCGCTCATTCTAGGCTGTTTGATGGTTCGCGAAGGGAAAGCGGACGGCTTTGTGGGTGGAGCGACCCGGACGACAACCGACACCCTTCGCGCGATATTTTCTGTGATTGGCCTTGCGCCCAAAACGTCTACTCTATTTGGTTTCTTCTTAATTGAAAAGCACGTCGCGTCGGGGCAGGGCCCGCTTGTGCTTTTAGCCGATTGTGCGGTCATTCCGCAGCCCTCTCCGAAACAACTGGCCAATATCGCCATTGGAGCGGCCACCGCGTACACCTTTTTTACGGGCGATGTGGCACGAGTGGCCATGCTTTCCTTCTCGACAGAAGGAAGTGCGGACCACGAACTGGTGAATCAGGTCAAGCAAGCCGTCGCCATGGCACATGATAAATCGCCAGATACAGATATCGTAGGCGAATGGCAGGCTGACGCCGCCCTCGACGCTTTCAGTGCGCGCATGAAAGCGGTGGGGAATTCTCCTTCAGCGGGGAATGTGAACGTGCTCATTGCACCCGATCTCAATTGTGGAAATATTGCCTACAAATTGATTCAACGTCTCGGAGGATGTCGGTCGGTGGGACCGGTGCTATGGGGAACGGCACTGCCCGCCAACGATATTTCTCGGGGATGTTCTGCAGAAGACATCGTCGACATGATGGCCCTTACGACCATGCAAGTCCAAGAACAGAAACTGATTGGGAGAACCTCGCATGGCCAATAATTTCAACGTTCCTCCAAGTTCGGCCCCACAGCCTACTCCTCAGTCGTCTCAATCCGTATTGGATATGGCTGAACTATTGCGCCTGATGGTCGAACGCAAAGCGTCCGATTTGCATATCGCGATGGGCATTTCGCCCATGCTCAGGATCGATGGTCAAATGGTTCCGACTGTCTTTCCCAAATTGACCGCTGAAATCTGCCAGCATTTGGTCTATTCACTTCTAACCGATACACAAAAGCAACGATTTGAATCGGTCAATGAGCTCGACATTTCATTTGGACTGCGTAACATCGGACGCGTGCGTATGAATGTGTTTCGCCAGCGAGGTGCCGTTGGCGCCGCGCTTCGCGCCATTCCACAAAAAATTCAGCCATTAGACGAATTGGGTTTGCCCCCGGTCGCCTATGAGATCTTGAAGATTCCAAAAGGCCTCGTTTTGGTGACCGGTCCAACCGGGTCGGGAAAATCCACTACTCTAGCATCCATGTTGGATTACTTGAATGAACATCAGCAGGGCCATATCATGACGATCGAGGATCCGATCGAGTTCGTTCATACTCACAAGAAATCCATCATCAATCAACGCGAAATTGGAGCCGATACAACGTCGTTCGGGCAAGCGCTCAAATACGTCCTCCGGCAGGATCCGGATGTAATTCTGATCGGCGAAATGCGCGACATTGAAACGATCCAGGCCGCGATCAATATTGCCGAGACGGGGCATTTGGTGTTAGCCACACTTCACACCACGGACGCCGCGCAATCGATCAATCGAATCATTGACGTTTTTCCGCCGCACCAGCAGGCACAAGTGCGCGCGCAAGTCTCCTTTGTTTTGCAAGCCGTATTCAGCCAGCAGCTGCTGCCACGCTTAAGCGGTGTCGGACGGGTCTTAGCGGCAGAAGTGCTTGTCGTCACGCCAGCCATTCGAAATCTTGTGCGCGACGAGAAAACGGAGCAAATTATTATTTCTATGCAAACGGGTGTGAAGTTCGGGATGCAGACCATGAATATGGCGCTTTACGATCTTTACATGCGCCATCAAATCAGTTTCCAAGAGGCACTCGGGGCCTCCACGGATCCCGACGATCTCAAACGCCTGCTGCAACGCAGCGGCGTCGGAGCCCCAAGCTAAGGAGTGGTCCATGGCACAATTTAAATACAGCGCCCGCAACACGTCAGGGAAAACGGTAGAAGGGGTCATTGAAGCCCCCCTGCAGCGATCCGCCGCCGACAAGCTCAGAACCCAACGCCTCACGGTCGTTACGCTCGCGGAAATGAAAACGGGAGACAGTCTGCTTGCGCGCTATAACCCGTTTAAACCAGGTGTGAAAAGTAAGGATCTGGTTATCTTCAGTCGGCAATTGGCCACTCTTGTATCGGCAGGCGTTCCCATTGTTCAAGGTTTGAATATTCTAACCGAACAAATTGAAAGTCCTATTTTCAAGACAATCATTACGGCAATACGCACCGACATCGAAAGCGGAATCGCCATCGCCGATGCCATGAAGAAACAACCGAAAGCCTTCTCCGAGCTCTACGTCTCAATGATTCGAGCCGGCGAGACGGGCGGCGTTTTGGATGCCATCCTTGAGCGCCTTTCCTCTTATCTCGAATCCGCCGAGGAATTAAAAGGAAAAGTCAAAGGCGCAATGGTCTATCCGTTGGTCATTAGTCTCGTGGCGGGGACTGTAACTCTCTTCTTACTCGTATTCGTGATCCCGACCTTCAAGAGCGTATTTGCGAGCTTCGGCGGTGAACTTCCACTACCGACCCGCATACTCTTAGCAGTTTCTGATTTTCTACGTCATAATGCGGTATTCCTTCTTTGTATTCCGATCGCAGGTTTTATTGTCGCGAAACGTTGGTATAAGACGGAACGTGGCCAAACCTTTGTGGACGGCAAGACCATTCAAATTCCCGTATTCGGAGATCTTTTGAAAAAGGTAGCGGTCTCTAAATTCACGCGTACCTTAGGAACTTTAATCAAATCGGGCGTACCCATTCTTCAAGCCCTAGACACCGTAGCCAAAACCTCTGGGAATAAAGTAGTGGAAATGGCCATTATGAAAGCGCGTGAGTCGATTCGCGAAGGGGAAAAAATCGCCGATCCTTTAAAACTCTCGGGAATCTTTCCTCCAATGGTAATCCAGATGATTTCGGTTGGAGAAGAAACAGGGAATCTGGAAATTATGCTTACGAAGATCGCTGATTTTTACGATCAAGAAGTCGACACAGCGGTCAAAGCGATGACCTCTCTCATCGAACCCCTTATTATCTGCGTTATGGGACTGGTCATTGGATCGATTGTAATTTGCATGTTCTTGCCCATCTTCCAAATGAGCTCACTCATTGACAAGCATTAACGTATCGTAAATACCAATCGTTTTGACTTGTAAATTTAATCCGCGAACATTTTCCTTCGCTTGACATCCACAACTTCGAGTGTTAGACTCCCTCAGACATAGATGTAAAATCTGGGAGGTGACATAGAATGAAAAAAATGAAAAAAATGTCAAAAGGTTTCACCTTGATCGAGCTCATGATCGTCGTTGCTATCATTGGTATCCTCGCAGCCATCGCGATTCCTCAATTCGCGAACTTGGTTGCAAAATCACAAGAGGGCCGATCTAAGGCGAACTTAGGAACCATTCGTTCAGCGCTCTCCATCTATTACGGAGACACGGAAGGATGGTATCCGATGGCTGGTGCAGGTGCAAACTTGACCACCCTTACAATCGGAGGCCGGTATCTTCAAACGGTGCCAGCGTCTGACTTGCCTAGAACTACCAACAGCCTAGGTCATAGTAGCGTCGCTACGGAAGTATCGGCTGCGGCCGCTACGGATGTAGGCGGCTGGCTTTATGACAACGGTGGATCAGCGAACTCCACGTGGGGACGCGTCAGTGTAAACTGCACGCATCAAGACCTTCGTGCGGCAAGCTGGACGACGTATTAGTCTCTGACTGTAAAGTCTAAAGTCTTACAAGAAAAGCGACTGTCAAAATTTCTGACAGTCGCTTTTCTTTTGTTCTAAGGATTTGATTATGTTGAGGTATTATCTGCTTTCGCTTTTCTTTGGCCTGTCGGCTGGCAGTTTCGCAAACGTATGCATCCTGCGACTTCCTGACGGGCAATCCCTCTGGAAGCCCCGGTCGCATTGCCCGCGATGTGGTCACGAGCTCCGAAATAGTCATAATATTCCGGTTATTAGTTACATTCTCTTGAAAGGGCGCTGCTACGATTGTAAAGCGCCTATTTCATGGCAGTATCCTCTGATAGAAGCTGTCATGGCCTTTATATTTGTATTTCATGCGTGGCGCTTTGAAAATGGATTAGCTTATTTACTAGTTGCCGACGTGATGACCTTTTTTCTTCTCACGATTTCAGTCATCGATTACCGTCACAGAATTATTCCCGACGAACTTTCGTTATCGCTCGCCACCATTGGGGTCTGCACCGCCTGGTTAAATCCGTTTTTTACGGGCAACCCTTGGATGCGAATCGGAGAAAGTCTCCTGTGCGGGTTGGGGGGAGGGGCGCTGATGTGGTTTATGGCCTGGGCGGGAGAAAAGGCCTTTAAAAAGGAGGCTTTGGGTGGTGGCGACATCAAACTTATTGCCGGAACCGCCGCCCTGTTGGGATGGCCGGGCATTATGGCTCCGCTTCTTGTCGGATCTTTTACGGGGGGACTTCTTGCCGGAATTTTACTTTTACTTAAGAAAAAGCAGCTCGGCGAATCGCTGCCTTTTGGTCCTTTTTTGAGCCTTGGCGCTTATGCCACCTGCCTTTTTCCTGGCTGGCTAGCCTTTCTGATCCTTCCGAAATAAGCGTTTCTTAATTTCTCTTGACATCTATATACTCTCCTGTTAGATTAACTTCGAGTTGATAATAGAATGCGAAACATGATCTCGTTACAGTCGTTAAAAAACTTGAATCTCTTCAAAAGGAAACAGGATCTCCTTGGAGTTGATATTGGGACGCATGCGATTAAGCTGGTTTGTCTTCGCCGAACCGCCTCACAATGGTCGCTCGTGCGATGGGGTATTATTCCTTACGCCGATGAAATTCCATTAGACACGCCGCTCATGGACCGAAGGGGCCAGGCGGTATTGGCCCTGCAAAACTATCTTCGTACGGCCGATTTTCAAACCAAGCGAGCCGTCTCATCTGTGAGCGGTAACTCTGTTATCGTACGCTATGTGAAAATGGCCAAAACGTCACCCGAGGAATTGGCGAAATCGATTAAATTTGAAGCTGAGCCCTATATCCCGTTCAATATTGAAGAGGTGAATTTGAGCTTTTCAATTTTGGGTGAAACCAGCGAAAATGGGCAGCCGCAAATGGACACTGTTTTGGTCGCGGCCAAGAAAGATTCCGTGGACTTGAGAATCGATTTACTGCGGGAAGCCGGCCTTCAACCCGTGATCCTGGATGTCGATGCCTTCGCGCTCGAGAACGCGTACGAAAGTGTTTACCCCTCGTCCCAAACCGATACTGTTTTGTTTATGAACATTGGCGCCAGCTTTACCAATATGTCCATTGTAGAGCGAGGCGTGAGCCGCGTCGTACGTGACGTTTTCATTTCGGGCAATACATTCACGAAAGCCATTCAGCAGCAATTCCAATGTGATGTGAAGACGGCCGAACAGAAAAAGATGACTTATGGCCTTTCAGAAGACACCTCCGATCCAGAAGCTCAGCAAGTGAATGAAATGCTGCTTCCCATCGCACGCGATCTGGTGGCCGAAGTTCAGCGCTCGATCGAC
>JAYWEN010000225.1:0-5889 GCA_043779245.1 Elusimicrobiota bacterium
CCGCCTTAATCGCGCTTGAAGCCGCGCAGCGCCGCAAAGGTCTTTGGAAAGATGCACGCGAAACTCGCAAAAAGATTTCCGAACTCAAGCCCGCCTAATATTTTTAGTTTCTGATCGCAAACCCATTCTCTCTTCTGGCTTTTTCTTACCCAATTTCAACAATCGATCTGATTTATAGGGTATTTCTCGAGGGCAAACCTCCAAATCTCCGATTCTAGGGCCCTCTTTTTCAATTATCGTCTTTCAGTGCCTGACTGCCTTTGCGGTGTTTTCACTATTTTAGAGTTTGGTTTCATGGTCTTTTCTTATATTCCCTCTCCATAGGTCTTTTGGTTCCTTACCCTTCCATAGTCTTTTTCAAATGGCTGGATTTGGAACCAAAGATAAACGAAATTTCGTACTTCCCGCTACTTCTAACAAAATCATCGACGATAAATCGCGATATCTTCGATTTTAGGGGGGTAAAACTTTAAAAGCAGCTCTTAGTCCTTGCCGAATCCTCAGGGCTACCTCCCTTTTTTCTAATGAGCTACCATGAGAGACGTTTGGCGAACGTTCGCCAATATTCTTACTTGGTCTTTTTCTCGAGACCATATTTTACAGTCCCCAGAAGGCTCTAAGCTTCGATCGGCCATCGATCGGCTCCGTTCGTACTCAAAAAGTTGCCAACATTCGTAGCTAGGTTTGCATTTGAGGTCTGCTAAATTTGAATTGTTAAACCACTCTCGATGTTCGCTAGCGTTTGCCCTCTAAAAGCCCAGTTATGAGGTTAAATCTCATATGAATTCGAAGAATTACCCACCGACGAAGAATAGTATATATGTAATATAATATATGTTATCGGAAGTTATAATTAATCGATAAGGGGGTATTCTTTTAGGATTTTGACGTCTCAGTATGGTGAAAAGTTAAACGCGGTCTACGTTCAAATATGCCAGTTCTGAACGAATACGTCGGATGAAGGATATGGAATTGTGATACTCGTATCCATTGGCCAGCGTTCCTGCTCAAGTCCGTCCTTGAGAACGAGGATAAAGAGCTCAAAGGGCTGCTTGGTTGGATTCGTCAGTTGCTTCAGCGGTAGCACTATTTCACCAATCTTATTGTAGGCCCCAGGTGGATACTCCAGGTCCTGACTTGAGACTTTGAGCGTGTTTTGGGGGCCGAAATGAATGACAATTTCTTGATTTTGAGGTTTGTACAGCAGAATCTTGATCGTGAGTCCGGTCATTTCTTCGGTTGTAAAGGAGCGGGTTGGATCGAAGCGGAGGTAGATGTTTTCGAGATCGAAGCCAAAGTAAATCGATTTTAGAAAGTTGCCTGATTTGTGCATGGTTCCTGTGGCGCCTGCTTCGGTGGGGTAAACGCCTGCGCTCTGCCATTCGAAATAGTTGGAAACCTTCCCATCCATGATGGGTATTGTCATAAAGTCGGCGGGGGCGATAATGGTCGATTTTGTTCTTGGTCTTTTGATCGGAAGATGCAGATCTTCCGGTACTTTTTCCCCTAGAAGTGTATAAACGTTCATTAAATGTTTACGGAATAGATAGTCAAACATGGTGTCATTGGCCGAAGAATGGTCGTCTCCATACCACCAGCACCAGTCGCTGCCTTCTGCAATATAGATTTCTTCCCAGGCTTTTTTGCCGATATCCGACATCTCCAGTCCGGTCTTCGAGGCGATAGTATCTTTGAGAAACTGTCGGGTTCGAGAAAGAAGATCCCACGCCTTATTATCTTCTGGATGGCCAATCCAGATCGCAAAATTAGAATTGATCCAGGATCCTGCCCAAAGTGTAGTGATGGTTTTAACATCGGATAGATTGTCCAAATAGTCTGAAGCGCGCACGCAGGCGAGCGTGGAATCGTCAGACAATTTCTTGTAGAGCGCCCGTAGAAAGGGGAGCCCGTCCTGGTTGTAATATTCCCAACAGTTTTCCCCGTCTAAAATAACCGACACAATATGAGGCTTGGTCTTATCTTTGATACGAGATCGGATGGCGGCCAGTTTCTTGATGAAATCATTGGCGGCATCTTCGGGATTCCATGACGCATACACAAAGCCAATCGCGTCAGACAATTCGTGGTCGCGGAAAAAAATATGAAGCGGTTTTTCTCCCACCATAATCTTATACGGTTCGTAGAGGTCCTCCCGGTTAAAGGACGGCGTGGCGTCTGATCGCGCGAGCACCGCTTCGTCAGTGGCTATCCATCGGATGTTGGCGTCCGCAAAGTGTTTGATCGCTTCCTCGGAGACAGATCCTTCCGCGGGCCACATGCCTTGGGGCGCTCGGCCAAATCGCGTGGTGTAATCGTCAACAGCTCGACGGACTTGTTCTCGTGCATCTTCTGAATGGCGAAAGCGGTTCGACGGCAAAAGCACGTGGGGCATCGCGAGACGAGCCGCGTCGGTGTCGCACAAAAGCGGCAGGATGGGATGGTAAAAGGGAGTCGTGCTCACTTCGATCTGGCTGCGGTCCTGTAACTCTTTGTGTTTGGCCACGACCAGCCCGCACACCTCTTGCTGCTTTTGAAGGAGACGCGACTTCTCTTCTTCGCTAAAGTTTTTCCCCTTCTGGAACAAGGCATTGATCAAGGGGTCCTTTTCTTTCCATAAGGGATCAAACCAGGTCAGATTGAACCAGGTTTGCAAATCTCTCCAGTCCTGCTCTTTGAAATATGTTTGTGCTCGGGCGATTCCATCAGGACTCAGTACGCGTCCGCGTTTATCTAAGAGCTCCCGGTAGCGAGGATAGGGATCCACCATATGCTCCCAATGCGCCATGAAGAAGTTCTCAAGTATAAATTGTCGGTCCTCCGGTGAAAGATCCGCAGCCCGTTTGGCGGTTAGTTCTAGGAATTTATCTTTGGCTTTCCCCTGAGCGTAATCATCCAATTGGATGAGCAAGGACGGGACGAGATTGAAGTTGGATTTGATGGCTGGAAATTCGTCAAGGAGCGCGACCATGTCGTAGTAGTCTTTCGTCGCGTGAAGCCTGACCCAAGGTAGTTCATAGCGGTCTGCGACGGAGTCTTTATAAAGAGGTTGATGCTGATGCCAGAGAAATAGAACGGAAAGTGGAAGCTCAGATGCAGCCATACCCCGTCCGAGAAACGCCTCTTAGAAGCGTCCTACCGCTTCAAGAGCAATGCGTTGAGCATTGTTGGTGTAGGCGCCGTAGGCCTTGCCCGGAGAAAAGAGGGCAAAGGTGGCACGGAATGTTAAATAGTTCGTGTAGGCAAAACCCGCACCAATGTCGAGCTCGGTCCCCAGTGAGGATTCCGATGGGGCCACTGAGAATGTTGTGCTTTCCTGTGACGTGTAGACGTAGTAATCGATACCGAAGGACAAGAGACTCGTCGGATGCGTGGTCACTCCGGCACCAATTACCCGAATGCCTGAATGGCCGACGGGAAGTCCTGACACCGATGGTGAAGACGATGTTGCGCCGTATGTGGTTGAGGGAAAGGCGTCGTAGAGCGTGGCTCCGTAATATTCTCCAAAGCCCGCACGTTCTAGCCCGTCATATCGATGACCAAACGATGGATTAAACGAATTATCAGTCGATCCTCCGCCGTCGCCGCTCGCAAGTCCAAAGAGACCATGGATTTCGATTGGGCCATATTTACTGAAACGGGTGAACAATCCTCCGGAGACTAAAAAAGCATACCCGCCTAGCTTTACGTCGGATGAATAACCGAGAGCCGTGGCCGAAGACGTCCCTAAGGAAGAGTCCCGGCTCACATGTCCGGATTGCAGTGCCGCCTCGGCTTTGATAAATCCGCCCTGTAGCAAGCGTGTTTCCACGCGAGCATCGAAAAATGTGCGGGTGATTTGTGAAGCGGTAAAGTTGTACGTCCCGCCAAAATTTTGGCCTGGAAAAAGCTGCTGGAATTGAGGATTTGAGGCAGAGGCATTTTCTGAAGGCCGAATATAAACGGTGGATCCGGTGGCATCATGCTCGGTGACCATGGACGCTTGGTAACGCACATTCTGAGTTGGCTTGGTCAGCTCGATTCCATA
The DNA here is from genome assembly GCA_043779245.1 of Elusimicrobiota bacterium. Classification (GTDB taxonomy): domain Bacteria; phylum Elusimicrobiota; class Elusimicrobia; order 2-01-FULL-59-12; family 2-01-FULL-59-12; genus JANLWZ01. Next base: position 4,025 of record JAYWEN010000225.1, read on the forward strand.
AATATCTTTTCCATTATTGGCCGAAACGTTTTGGGCGGCTTTGAAGGTGAATAGATTCGCTTGAAGATCGTACCAAGGGAGACGTGAGTCGAGGCGAATACCCGTGAAACCGAGATCATCGTCCGACAAAATAAGTCCGTCGCCCAAAACGATCGATTGACGCCCGATCGTTAAATCGACGGGCCAATCATAAAGGTTGCTCGCCTTCATGTACGCTAGCTGGATCCATGGCGCAAAATTCGTGTTCGGATAGCGGTTGCCTGAAGGATTGATTGAGGGATTGGAAATCGATGTGGCGCTTGAGCCAGCGACACTTAGCGCCTGGAATTGTGTCATGAATTCAATATTCGGAGAAAACTTCCCCCCAATGTGAGCTTGGGCACGCTGAGAAAAATACAGTGGATAGTCTTTGTTGGATGATAGACCGTAATCTGTTTTGTTTAGTGAAATATAGCGGAGCCGGTAGTTCGTTCCTATGTCGAGTGTAGAAGCCGCGAAGGACGTACCACTGAGAAGTAAAAGGGAGAGCGCAACCTGTTTTTTCATCCGCGCCATTATAAAACAAACCCCCAGCTCCGTGCCATCTTTGTTGTTTGGTGAACGGATCGAAAGAGTTTCAGGGTTTCGAGAACGAGGACTCAGGCGTCAGGATAGGATTTTTGGACGGAACGGATTTTCCTAAGGCTTGCAGCCTAGTCTTCGCAAGCGTTGTCCAAGGGCTTTGTGGAAAGAGAAGCACGAAGCGTTCATAGACGGCCGCCGCAGCGACCGGATTGCCGGCTATTTCCGAAAGGCGGGCTTGGGCGATGTAATTCTGTCCGGACAAAAAGTGATCGGGATACTTTTCTAGGAAACTCTGGGCGAGCGCCTGAGCCTGCGGAATATGTCCAGCCATTTCTTCAGATGATATTTGAGCGGAAAGGGCTAAGGGCTTAAGAGGGTCGGGATGCCCGCTTTGATAGACATCCCCATACACCTGCGACGCCTGGACGTAATCAGAGGTCTTATAAAGTAAATCGGCCCGAAGGAATTTCGCATAGGTGGCGGAGGATGAATTTTGAAAGCGCGGCTGCCACGCATCTAACCCTTTCCGCGCGTCATTTAATTTTCCTTGTACGAGCTGGCCCTGAATCACGCCAAGCTGTGTCCACGCCTCGTCCGTTTCTTTGGTGTGGTGATTTATGGCGAGTCCGACGAAGAGAATGGCCAAAACGACGGAACCAAAGATCGCCCAAAATTGTTCCTGATGCGTTTGGATCCATTGCGTGGTTTGTCTCGAGAGTTGCTTAAACTTTGTTTTGTCCATGTGTTTCCTTTCATCATCTGCCATTGATGTGCCCCTAGCCGGAATCGAACCAGCATCTGCTCCTTAGGACGGAGTAGCTCTATCCATTGAGCTATAGAGGCATAAATTCGTTTCTGGAATTTTAGAATTCTATCTTATTTTAAGGAAAGGACGGAATCCGTGCTTGACGGATTCTTTGACGAGCCACTTCTGTGTCTTGATGTCGCCGGAATCGAAATATTCCATATTGAAAACAGGCCAGCTCGACACGATCTGGGCATTTTCCAGTTCTTTCAATCGCGCGTCCGTTGCGTCGCGCGACAGTCTCTGAGCGCGATGCGAACTCGCATCCCAAGCGGTCCAAATTCCGTCAATCATATAGCCATCCACGAAAGGCGCAACGAATTCGAGCTCCTTCGTGCCTTCCGCGATTAAAAGTAAGTCGGGATGGCTCTTTCTTAACTGACTGAGCCACGTCTTTAATGCCTCAGAGCTTCCCGCAAATTTTTTAGGATTCTGGTTTTCAAGTAGGGCCATATTGTCGAGATTAGCCAATAAAAGCCCCTGAACCGGCTGTGCC
>JAYWEN010000226.1:0-2670 GCA_043779245.1 Elusimicrobiota bacterium
CATGGACTATACCGTACCCGGTCAGCGGCCATTTTTGCCGCGAAATATTCAGCTCGGTTACAAGTTGAGCAATCTCAAAATTAATTTCGATGACGGCGCACGGATTAATGCCACGGACCCTTTCTCCGTCTCCAACACGAAGGATTCCACCCAGGATATCAGCGCTAAGCTTTCCTTCCAGCCTATCAGCGGTTTCACATTCAATCCCAACTTTACACGCTCGACCCAGCGCGAATCTAAAGACGTCGTCTACTCAACGGGCGCGACTGTGGGGCGATCGACCGAAACGCTCACCTACGATAAGTTAAGGACTCAGACGATGGGTTTTGACGGCGTGCTTGGATTCAAGAAGTGGTTCTCGCCACGACTTCGTTATGCGATGACCAATCGCGAAACTTATGGGATTCCGTTAACCGTAAATAAGTTTGCGTCAGATTTCAAGAACGTAGACCGGAACGACACGGGTGAAGCGGCCTGGGATTTTGCATGGCGCGACTTCAGCCGAAAGCTTCGACCCTTACAGTCTTTGAATGTGGTTTCAAGCTACGTGATGGAGGATGGCGACTCTTGGCAAGATGTCACCGGCGGTTATAGCAGTCTTAACTCGTTAAGCGTCCGAGATCCTCTCAAGACCGGCAAGATCACGAATCAAACCATTCGCGACACCTTCCGCTCCACCCAACGGGTGAGCCCGTTTGATTGGGCAACCTATTGGTCAGGCTCGGCGACTCCGCTTCGCACGATGACCTTGACGCATACATTCACCAACACCAAGCAGCGCCAGGATACGACTGGAACGGAAACAATCATTCATACGCAGATTTTCCCGGATTTGATTATTGGAATGACTCAGACGGAATATTTCTTCCATGCCCAAAAGTGGATGTCCAACAGCCAAATGAATCTTAAGCTCCAGAGAAAAACGGTCGACACAGTCGCCAAGTCCTTAGAGAAATCCTCCTCGAGCGGAGGCGATTGGCGCTTTACCGTAATGAGAAAGTTAGACCTTTTCTTGACCTATACACGAACCACCGATAATGTTTTTGATCGCATCAATAATCTCATCACGAGCGATTCGCATGGAGAGACGTTGGGTGCCCAGATGGGCTTTAACCTGGGCAAATGGCGCTTTACGCCCAAGTACGACCAATCCAAGCAGCAAACGACAGATGCATCGGGGCGCCTGACCGTGGACTCCCTCAGCCGAACACCGGCGCTCCAGATTTATGCGGATTTATTTTTACCCGCGGGACTGAAGCTTCCTTTCGGCGATCTGGTCGTTTTTTCGAACCGAGTGCGTTCGACCAACACGCTTTCTCTCGACATGAAGCGTTCAAGCCTTGACACCCTCAACACCAATACCGACAGTTACCGGTTCACCACAGGCAATGACTACGAAATGACTACGAACATTCGACTAACCGTAGGGGGCAGCTACTTCTACACGGTCAACAAGGTCAGCGCTGACGCGAACAGCTACGGTTACGAGTTCAATAGCCTCCTCACCATCCAGTTCTAAACGAATAATTTGAGCCCCAAACTCCTCTAAGAGGAGTGATCACGGTGTCAAAACACATCCTTCGCTTTTTCTTGCCGTGGGCTTGCGCGGGGTGCAGGGCGGCACTAGGAACCCTTGACGACCAAGGATTTTGCGGGAAGTGCTGGGCGCGGATTTCTCGCATCCAAGGTCTGGTATGCCAGCGCTGCGGTCTGCCGCTGCCAGACGGGGGAACATTCTGCTTCTCGTGCCGTATTGAGCCGTCGCGCACTTTGATCCGGGCGGCCGCTGAATATCGCGACGTTATGACAACGGCTATCCATCGTTTTAAATATATGGGAAGACGAACTCTGGCTTATCCTTTCGCGGGCTTACTCGAATCTGCTTGGCATCGGTATCCCGAACTCCACGACATTCAAGGTATCGTGCCCGTCCCGCTCCATCCCAAAAACAAACGGTCGCGCGGATACAATCAGGCAGAACTTCTGGCTGAGCAGGTCAGCCGCCTCGTTCATCGTCCTGTCTTAAACCTCCTGGCCCGGACGCGTTGCACACCCCCTCAGAATAAATTGGGCCGCCGGGACAGAGCTGCCAACGTGCAAGCAGCCTTTTCGCTTGATCCGATCATCTTGGGCGCGATCCCGAGACTTAGGCACAGGCCCCTCCTCCTCATAGATGATGTTTGCACTACGGCAAGCACCCTCAATGAATGTGCCAAAGTGCTTTATAATGCAGGAATCGGCCCTGTGAAGGCGCTTGTCCTAACCCGGGACCTTTGATAGAATAGCCGCATCCCGTCAGAACCGTCACAAAACCACCACGACAATCGGTGAAATTTCTAAGGAGGACATGAGCATGGGAGTTCGAGTAGGTATTAACGGATTTGGACGTATTGGCCGACTGGTCATGAAAGCCGGCTGGGCCCACAAAGAGATCGAATGGGTCGCTGTGAACGATTTAACCGATGCTCAGACTCTTGCCCACCTCTATAAATACGATTCCACGTTTGGCGTCGACAAACATTCTGTAGAAGCCAAAGGCAATGATCTTGTCATTGATGGAGAGACGATAAAAGTCGTCGCCCAGAGAGATCCCGCTCAATTGCCCTGGAAAGATCTCGGCGTGGACATCGTCATTGAATCCACCGGGTTTTTCACCGACGCGGAAAAGGC
>JAYWEN010000227.1:0-2884 GCA_043779245.1 Elusimicrobiota bacterium
AGAAATTTCTTCAACTGCGGGTAGCAGAAAGTGACCTGATCCTTCCTCGCAAAGCGGTGGTAGGTGAGATAATATCGGCCACCAAACGCGATGGCGAGATCGATCAGGTCTCGGAATTGCTGACTGAGAATCGCGAGCCCCTTCGGCGTATTTACAAAATGAAGATTGAAGATGATGCAGGCATAGGGCTCTTTGGCCCAAGCAAGAAAACTCTCTTTGTCTTTTTCGATAAAACGGACAGTGCCATAAATGACATCCGTCTTATTCTTCTTGAACAACACCGCGGCCTTTTTCATGAAAGCAACCAACGACGACCGTGGGACATAGATCTCCGAAATCATTTCATTTGATTTCTCACGCAGGCCCAAGCGCCTATCCAGCGCATCGTGATAATCATCGTTGTAAACGCTCATCTGATGTGTATCGGACCAGTACAACTGGCCGGACGTGCTCGCGTAGTACGTGGAATAGGTTTCCCACGCGCGCGGTTTGTCAGCATGCGCCAAAAAGTACAGATGGTCCCAATCCTTGGCGGCTAACTCCATTTGAGTCTCCGGAACTTTTCGACCGTCCTGAATGGGCCGATAGCAGGAGAACACGCCGCGCGTGAGATAGCTTTTGTGTTTTGGATCAATGGCGTATTGGAAGTCGCCATACAAATACCCTTCACTTACTCGTGATGCCACTTTTGCTATCAGACGCTCAATCGGAATAATTTCAACGACTCGCTCAATGGTGGTGCGGCGACTTAATCGCATCATGACTGTCACAAGCACGCCGAAGACGCCGTACCCGCCGATGACCAAGCGAAATAAACGAGCGTTCAATCGCCGGCTGCAGGTGAGCAGTTCTCCTGAGGCCATCATGATGGTGAACGATTCGATGTCATCGACAAAGGGCTTCATGGTAAGGCCGCGCCCATGGACGTTGGCTGATACCGCGCCGCCAAGACTGAGGCGATCGGCGCCGGTTTGCTTCTGGCGAATTCCCCAAGGAAACGAAGAACTTTTTTGCGCGCGGCTTAGATAATCGACCAGTTCAGGCCACTGAATTCCAGCCTCCGCAGTGACTAGCCCTTTTTTGGCGTCGAATATTAAGACTCGAGCCATGCCGCCCATGTCGAGAAGAATCGTGCCGGCCCCAAACTGCTGGCCGCCCATGGCATGACGTCCGGCGGCGATGCTTACAGATTGGTTATTTCGCGTAGCACGGTTGAGAACAGCGCGGAGTTGTTTTGCATTTTTAATCCGCACAACCTCCGCGACTAAAGTCCGATTGGCTTGCGAGTGAATATCATTAACCCACAGGGGTTTCATGCGGTTCTCCTTGTTTGCAGATACCAGCGTACCGCCAAGAAAACGAAGGCATTCGACAGTCCTTGAAAAAGATGGAATACCGCATTGTGATTCAGGTGCAGCGCTGGCCAAGAATATCCCGCTTGCTGCATAACGGGAGCCAAGAGACTGAGAAGGATTCCGGCTATTCCTAATAGCGCCGGCCATGCGCGGTCTTGGGCGTAAATGTGACAGGAGGCCGCAAGTATCAGAAGGATGGCTGGCACATAAAAGAATATGGCAATTCGGAAACTTTGATTCACAAATAGGATTTCACATGCATAAATCCCAAAGGCCACGATCGCCGCCGTTTTCCCATACGCGGCGAGGCGCTTTGAAAACAGGATTTCTGCGCCAAGAATCCAAGAGGCAAGCGCGGTGACACCGATACTTAAAAGGGCCGCGGGCCAAAGGATTTTATAGCCCATCGTAGTTTCCTCTCTGAAATAGCCATGGACCGTCCCACCGATGACTGAAGCAATCCCCAAGGAAAGAAAGGCGATGCCACTCCATATTTTCTTACTTTTTGACGGAGTGCTTACCCGGATGAGCCATGCCGCAAAAATAAAGCACTCAACGGCAAGCGCATAATCCGTCAGGGCCACATCGGGTTCGGTCATTGTTATTAATCCCAACGGTCAGAGTAGCGGCCATGTCTTGACGGACACGCAGGAATCCATGGGATTGGATACCAGACTGTCATCAATGAAGTCCTCTTCCGTTCAGCGACTTAACTTTTCCCACCGTCTAGGATGGCTCCCAAGGCAGCCTTTCGCAAGGGCTCAAGTCGAGTCTTTTCTAATTCATCCCGATAAAAAAGATTGTACGTATCGAACGGAATCAGGCGCCCATCCGGATGAACGATGTGAACACATGTTTTTTTGACGGAACGAACATCAAATGCATAAGCATCGATAAACTGCATGATGATGACACGAAATATATTTTCGTACCCGATCGGTCCCGGGATCGCCACCTTCGGAAGGCAGCAGAGCAAATCCTTTAAGCTAGCCGCGCTGGAATCAGGCGAATGGTTTGTCGAGAAGAGTTTAAAAATACTTTTACGAACCGCCTCTTGATCCTCAAAGACAATCGTATTGCGGCTGCTATTTAGCAGAACCTCTTTCGGAATGAGTCCTGTCAACGGAGTGACCTTTCCATTCACTTTGAGCGCATACGCCATGGCCAGACTATCGGGATGGCAGGGAACCGGTATGACATCCTGAGATTTAAAGACGTTGGTCTGTTCTAATATTTTTCGCCGCACCTCCGTTAAGGTGAGCCGATCAGTGACAGGATCATATTTCTCGAGCCGCCCGGCCGCCTGGATAGGCTGAAACGTAACACCTCGGACACACGGCTGCGTGAGGGCAAAGTCGATGATTTTTCCGATCTCATGATCGTTCAATCCTTTCTTGAGTGTCACAACCAGGGTTGTTGAAATATTCCAACGATTCAGCGCTTCCAACGCCTGTTTTCGAGTCGAGCGTAAATCTTGGCCTCGCAGTTCACGAAGGGCAGCTTCCTCAAACGAGTCGAATTGGAGGTAG
>JAYWEN010000228.1:0-2430 GCA_043779245.1 Elusimicrobiota bacterium
TCGTCGGTTGCGGATAATTCCGCTCTTGAAGCACCAGGGGCGTTAGCCATTCCTGAGCGACTTCTGAAATTGTGGAGAGAATCTCTGTTATTTGTAACGTTCCGCCGGCCAATTTAGTTCGCACCGCGTTCCAAACTTCAACGCATCGGGGGTCGAGCCACGCCACGTCGTTCAAAATGCGTCCCACAGCCTCAGACGGATGTAAAAGAGCGATCAACATCATTTCTTCTTCGATCGTGAGCAGCGCAGAGACTGCGGGCTTTTTTCCTGCCAGGCTCTCTTTCGACATGGCACGGTCTTCGGCCGTCGGCTTTGCTCGTTTCATCTGCTGCCCTAAAATGTTCTTCTCGACGCGCAGCTGGTTCGCCAAACGTCCGAGGTACTCGTCCTGCAAAAGTGGATCCTTAATCTTATGGATCACCGGCAACACGTCTCGCGCGATGGCAAGTTTCGACTCCGGCGTCATCCCGGGATTGCGCTTCTGCACAGCCGCAATGTAGTAATCCATGAAACTCACAGCGGACTGGAGATATGCATCTAAAGCCGGCCGGCCGTTTGCGACTAAAAGCTCATCGGCGTCCACACCGTCGGGCAAGGTCACCACGTCCACCGTAAATCCATCGGCAATCAAAAGCTCACCGCCGCGCAAACTCGCTTGTGCTCCGGCTGCATCCGGATCAAAGAGCAATGTGACGCGATCCGCATAACGCCGCAAAATTCTGACATGATCGTCTGTCAGCGCCGTCCCTAACGTAGCCACTGCCCGGTCGAGACCAAATTGATGGCAGGTCACGACGTCCATATAGCCTTCCAAGATGACGACATGTCGTTCCTTGCGAAGAGTCGCGACACCTTGAAAGAGCCCATACAAATGACGACTTTTGGAATAGACCGGCGTTTCTGACGAGTTGATGTACTTAGGCATGGCGTCGCCCATCGCTCGTCCGCCAAAGGCCACGATCCGTCCCTGCACGTCCCAAATGGGAAACATGATCCGGTTCCAGAAAGCGTCGTGGACTCGGCCACCGTCTTTACGCCGAACAAGTCCTGCTTTTTCAAGGATCTCTATCGACCAGCCCTTGCGAGCAGCCGCATCTCTTAAGACAATGCCTGAGGGCGGAGCAAATCCAATCGCAAACTTGACCAGCGATTCAGGAGTCAACCCGCGCTTGGCCAAATAGTCTCGCGCTTCTGCCGCTTCGCCCGATTCCATCAAGGTTCGGTGATAGAATGACGCCGCGTCTTCCAACAACCCGTACAAAACTTGTTTCTCTTTGGCTTCGGCTGTGACCGCTTCGCTCTGCTGCTCTTCAATCACCACTCCGACGCGTCCGGCCATCTTATGGATCGCTTCCGGGTACGTCAGCCCTTCCGTCAACATCAAAAACTTAAAGGCATCCCCGCCGACGCCGCAGCCAAAACATTTAAACACGCCCATCTCAGGGTTCACGTTAAACGAAGGCGTCCGCTCTTGATGAAACGGGCAGCACGCCAAATAATTTCGCCCACGCTTCTTCAAGGTAGGAACGTGCTCGCGCACGATTTCTACCAAATTTATGCTTTCTCGAATCCGGGCGATAGTCGCTTCTGGAATCATTCCGTTTGTGGGTCAGACCTAAGGTTGCGGCGTTTACTTGGCGCTTGAGAGCGCGTGCTGCACCAAAGTTTGAGCTTGTTTGCCGTCAGCTCGTCCCTTGATTTGCGGCATGATGACTGACATGACGCGGCCCATGTCCTGTGGGCTTTTGGCTCCGGACGTTTGGATGGCGGACTGCACCAAGGCCTTTAATTCGGCCTCCGTAAGCGCTTGTGGCAGATAGACTTTCAAAACGTTTAATTCTGCTTCTTCTTTGGCGGCTAAATCGGCCCGTCCCGCCTTCATGTATTCGTCAATCGATTCCTTACGACTCTTGGCTTGAGATTGGATCACGTCAAGAACTTCCCCTTCGACCAGATCTTTTTTCTTCTCGACTTCTTTGTACCGAATTGCAGAGACAAGCATTCGCAAGGTCGACACGCGAACGGCGTCTTTGCTTTTCATGGCAACGAGAAGTTCTTGCGAGATCTGTCCTAAGGTAGGCATGAACGAGGTATTAGCCCTTCATCATGCGGCGGCGCATTTTACGCCGGGCTTCTTGCGCTTTTTTCTTGCGACGCACGCTCGGAGGCTCGTAATATTCGCGTCGTTTGATTTCCTGCATAATCCCATTGCGTTCGCACTCTTTCTTAAAACGGCGAAGCGCTTCTTCAATGGATTCATTTTCTCGAACTTTGATTATCGTCAATGTCTTACCATCCTTTCGTCAGCCGGGAGGCCAGCCTAGTTTTCGCCCTGCTAAAATGTGGTAATGCAAATGGCCAACTGCTTGACCTGAATCTTTACCATTATTAACGACAGTACGGAATCCCTTTTCGTGAACCCCTTCTTGA
>JAYWEN010000229.1:0-3085 GCA_043779245.1 Elusimicrobiota bacterium
CGTGTTCGCAGGCGCGGTATAGGTCGACGGCATTCCACGTGGTGAGCCGCTTGCGTTCATCCATTGATTTAGTAAGTTGTTCTTTTTGGTAATCCTCGATGATCCGCAAGACTAAATTACCAGAGCTTGAAGACCTAGTCCTCTGGTAGGTTCTAAGGATAAATTATTGCAGGCGCTTTATAGGATTGACGGACAGGCTGAGCATGCTCAACAGGTAGGCGCCGATGACTAAGTAAAAAAGTTTTTGATAACCACAAAACATTCCAAGATAATCCGCAAAACCGCCCATCGTGGCTCCGATGAGATTGGCACCCAAGGCGGCGGAAGCGTGCTTTGTATTTTTGAACGTGCCGCTAAAAATGAGGCCGGCAAATAAAATGGGTAAAGGGACTGCGCACAGCGTCCAAGCCAGACGACCGTAGAACGGCCACCCAAGCACCCAGACCCTCGGAAAAATAAGCAGAGCGATTAATGATAACAGCAGCGGGACGTAGAGGATTTTATTGAATTCGGGTCTGCGGGCCGAAATCGTGTTGGCGATGAGGATCATCCCCAGGACGCCGGAAATGACAATCAAGGCGACTCGCCACGTTGCCCCCAAGTATAACGAACAGTCGACGATGCTTTTGGTTTCCAAAAGCATGAAGCCAAATCCCATGAAGAGAAAATGAAACGAGGTGGAGTTCCATGGATCGCGATGAACCGTCTTGAGAAATCCCAAGCTTAGTAGGCATAAGAGTCCAATCACGATGGCGTAATCCAGAGGAATCCCTTTCTTCGAGAGATAAAGATAGGGCCAATCATCTGTGGCTGGCTCTGTGGGTCCTGGGCGCATCGTGACGCGCTCAAATGGACCCATTCGGATTGGCGCATTTACATGTTGTTGGGTTACGCAGAACACCACGTGGGTGCCGCTCATGTATACAAGCGGCTCCTGTCCGGTGGCGAGCGTGAGCATGTTGAAAAGTTTGAAAACCAGCCATTTGCGATAGGCCACCATAAAAGAAACACACAAGACGCCCCGCTCTTTCAAAAGATGGTGGGCCGCGCGGAAGCTCTCTACCGTGTAAACAAATCCATCCAAACGAATATTGCTCATCGACGAAAAAAGCGCTTGGGAATCTAAAAATCCAAAAGTGATGAGGTCGTAGCGCCTGGACGTTTTTTGGAAAAAGGCGCGGGCATCCTCCGCGACAACGTGCACCCGTGGACTTGCGTAGGAATCGCTCGCGTTGAAGCGCCGGCCCAAGCGAATGAGTATCGGATCTATTTCGACAGCATCGATATGAGACCCGCCAGACAAAACCGCCACCTCTGCGTCGGTTCCTCCGCCGGACCCTGCGATTAATACGTCTTGTGGATTTTGGATCAGCGCATAGGGAACCCGATATTGTTCAAAAGCGCCGGAGACATGTATCGGTACCGGTTTGTATCGCGCTGGATTGATGCTGCCGTCTGTTTGGTAAAAATCTTGGTTCACGCTAACAGAATAAATGGGCGGATTGGTCATGGTCTTAAGATCGAGAGGCGGAGCTTTCACTGGGCGATGAGTAGGATCGCTTTCATCAGACACCGTGATGTGGTAGTAAGGAGACCACATTACATCGCGGTCGCTTTTCCACCAGAGAAGTCCCCAGGTGAGCGAAAAGAAAAGAAGAATCCCACGGATCTCTTGCGACGGGGCTAACGCAATGAAGAGCGCCATGATGACCGTTAAGCCAACAATCGGGGAAAAACGCGTGTAGGAGAAAAGACCGAAGGCGAGCGTTCCGGCCAGGCTTCCCAGCAGGTCCCACTGATAAGCGCTTAACGCGGGCAGTCGATCAAAGGCTTGCCCGATGCGCTGACCTAAGGGAACAAAAAGCGCCACGTTCATGATGAAAATAGTGATTAGAGCAAGATATCCAAGAGGCCTTGCGCCCAACACAAAAAAGCGTAATTCAAGATTAGATCCCGGCAGGACGATGTGCTGAGTGATGAGAAGTAAGATGGTGAAGGCGAAGAGAATAGGTGCAAAGTATTTATTTCGAGACGAGGAGGCTTTCCCTTGCAACGCCCCGATGCCAAGGCCGAGGAATGAACTGATGAGCATGAGATTGGCGTAGTAGGCCACCAGGCGGCATACGGAGGGAACCCAACGAATCAGCATCATTTCTAGGAAGAGAGCAATGAATGAAAGAAGGAAGAGTTCTATTTCTGGGCGCAAGCGGGGTTTGTCGGAAAGTGTTATCACGGAGTCTAATTCTATGTGTTTAAAATGGATGAATATAGCCGCGGCCGGTAAGAATCCATCCTAGGCTGATAAGGACCGCCGCGAGAATGGACTTGAGAAGTGAACTGCCTCTTGGGCGACGTAAATTGATCACTAAAATAATAAGGGCCGCGATCTGGAAAGGATCGATCGTATTCAACCATTCGGCGCCAGCTGGAAGATGATCGAGTGTCGTGTTCACTCCGGCCAATTGCAAGATCAGCCGACCGATAATCGGAAGAGAAGGCCAGCCCACCATACGAAGCGCTTGCCCCGCATTCAGCTCGATTCCAAACACCGCGCAAATAGCTACCACCAGCCCTAGAAGCAGTGCCCAATCGCCTGCGACAAAACTCGTTGAGCGAATAATTTCAGTCTCAGACGTGGCGACGGTGGCCGCCAAATGGCCAACGAAGAAAACGGCTGGCAAGAACCAGCCATCTGAAACAGGCTTCCGCGCAGAAAAGACAACGGGAGCCGAAGGAGCAGGAGTATTGGGATTCTCAAATGAATCGTCCGGTGGCAACGTGAAAGAAGATTTTTTGGGTGGTTCAAAATCAGTCGGAGACCATGCGGGAGCTTCGTTATATACCCGCGGGACAATGGGCTGCGGAGGTGGTGTTCTCGGAACGATATCGGGTTCGCGCATGGCGGCTTGTGCGATGGGCACTACGCGCAGCTTTAAGTCCTCGTTCGTTTCGGGCGCGGGAGGCGAATCCGATGTCTTCGGGGGCGGATAGGGTTTTGGAGGCGCGCCATGGTATTCATCGATGAGACGCTGCACACGTTCTCCGAGCTGTATTACGTCAAAGGGTTTGAGCACGTAATCATTGG
>JAYWEN010000230.1:0-2580 GCA_043779245.1 Elusimicrobiota bacterium
CAAATATAATTTGGGAGCAGAAGAACTATCTAATGGAGAAAATATTGGCGGATCGTTTGCAACACTGATTGTTTTATCGCGAACCATTTTAAATCACCCTTAATATATTTTCAGACCAAGATCTCCATGTGAAAGCAATTCTCCATATCATTTAATTAAGTTGAAAACCCAGCTTTCACATATAAGACAATCTTACCACTTGATAATAAAGTTTATAACAGAGCTCAGGGATGACGAATTTCCCTTCGAGGTAAGCTCGTCGATGGTCCGACGATAATTTAAGGACCGGGCGTCAGCGGCGGCGAAATCGTTGGGGCGAGGGCAAAGAGCGCGGAGCGTTTGGGGAAGCAGCGGCTCCGGTGAAACAATTCCATGGGCATGGATACGGGAAAGCAAGGGCAGTGGCGGACTGGCGATGGGGTTTCAACTGGAATTGAACCGGATCTGAATGGGCTGAGCCAAGAGGGCGCGCAGCGCATCAGAAGAAATGAGGGTCTCGGTGAACGAGGCCCAGAGTTTGTCCGAGAAGACCTTGGAGCTGCCCATGGAGACTTTCAGGCGATCCCGGAGTAAGCTGCCCTTTTCCATTAATTGATCAAAGAAATGTGCGATCTGCAGGAAGACATAGAAATTCTTCATGGCCGTCGTATTCGTGGAGAAGGCGTGTTCGAGAGCGTAGCCGCCGTTTTTTTGGACATTGAATCCTTGGTTTTCAATGACCCAACGACGTCGTCCTCCTTGGTTGGAGAGTTCCGCGACTTTGGCCGCATTCAGTGACCACGAGGTGAGCCAGACAAAGCGGGTTATCTTTTCCGCGGTCTCTTCGAGGCACTCCAACACGTTAAGGCTGTGGGATTGGTAAGCGATCTCGTTGACCCAGCGGAAGGTTTGTTTTTTATCGTCGCCGGGGATGACGTGTTTCTGATCCGGGGCCAGGCGCTTGAGCGCCTCATATTCGGCAAAGACCGCCGACATGCTTCCTTCCTTGAACGTGATCAGATAGGGCCAGTGGAAACGCTCGCACTGATCGAAGACGGTCTGAGCGGCATAGAGACCATCGAGCAACAAGCAGATCTTGAGCTGAGGAAAATCCCGTTTGAGTCGCTCGGCTAAACGAAAGAAGGCCTTGAGTTCGCAGTCCTGTTTGGACACATCCGGCCGCTCGTTTTCGATGAACTCGGTCCCGATCGAAAGGGCCAACCCATTGTCCAACGCCAGCTTGGCTTCCAGCACATGATGATAGTAGGTTGTTTTCCCCTCATGGGTCCGCGTGAGACAATGGTCGCAATGGCGAGATCTAAAGGTCAAATGCCCGGTCCCATCCATGGCCACCGGATAATAGATCCCTTGAATCCGGTACGGTTCCAGACATCGCTTGCGAAGGAGCGAAGAGATCGCCAGGATCCGTAGTGCATGAATCTGCTCATGAGCGACGCTTTTGAGCAGATAATCCAGGGTATCCCCGTGCAAGAGCGTGTCAGGAAACACCGTGCCGGGATAAACCTGCGCCGCGAGGACTTGCAAGTTCTGGATAAAGGCGGGCGTGGCCAGTTTGTACTTGATATTGCGCCGCGCCTGGAGCTTGAGCGTAAACATCAGAATCGCGACCAGGAGTTCTTCTTGAATGGAATAGACAATGCGCTGGGGATTACGGGGATCGGGGACGTGGGCGAGCGCCATCCAAAAGGTTGGAACAAAATGGGAGATGGTTTTGAACAGCGCTTCCGGGAGGGTCGCCTCCCGATCCGATGTCATTTCCGCGGATCGCTTAAGAGGCTTTTTTGCAAGGCTTTCCAACCGGCTTCGATACGACGCTGAAGGACGCGCAGGCGCGAGAGCTTTTCCCGAAACTCCCCGTAGGCCTGGATCTTGTGCACCAGCACACTGTCCTCAGGCTTGCCCACGTAGAGTTGAGTGACGCGGTGGCGCAGGCGAACGGAGGCATAGAGAAAAGACCGATCGTCGCGGGCCGAGCAGCGGCATTGCTCTTTGCGACAGGAGGAGCAGCGCTCATGCAGCCAGCCTTTCACGAGCGGCCCGCGGATAGCAATGAGCGCCCGCCCCAGGTCCAGATGGTCCCGTAAGTCCTGCGCTAATTGTTGTCGAAGCCGCGCGGCGTCCATAGTGATACCGTATAATTACATAAATAATACGGTAATGCAAGCCCGCCAAACACCGCTTGCGAAGAATGGCCAGTGGCGAAATCCGATACCAGCGGGATGTTACGTCGTGAAGAGGTGCGAAGAATTTCTTAATTCGTCAGAGCTGAACAGAGCTGGGTTGCATTATATTGTGAGACGTGTCACCTCCGGAACTTTTAATCGAAATTCCGGTGAAAGCTGATATTGTATCTGTAATTGTCCAACTTCCACCTGGAATACCGCTGTCCCGTCACATGCCATCCAGCCAAGTGGCGACGTACTTCCAGCATAGGCTATAACCATGCCTGATGGGTTCAAAACATTTTGAACCGAGGAATCCAATTTATTGCTTGTGACAGAACCATCCGCTATTTGAGGTGTCGAGACCGCAGAGACGGCGATTTTGGTTGTGGTGACCGAGCCATCGGCCAAGATTGGA
>JAYWEN010000231.1:0-1788 GCA_043779245.1 Elusimicrobiota bacterium
GTCTATGACTGGCCTTTATATTCATATCCCGTTTTGCCATGCACGGTGTGGATACTGTGACTTCGTCACATTCACGGGCAAAGAAGACAAGATTGATCAGTATGTGAGTGATCTCTGCCAGGAGATGGCTCTCTATAAGGGAGCCGCTATTTCTACGGTATTCTTCGGCGGGGGGACTCCTTCCGTTCTTGAAGCGCCTCATTTGAAAGACATCTTTGCCGCCATCCATCAAAACTTTAAGCTACAGCCTGATGCCGAGATCACGCTCGAAGCCAATCCCGAAAGCATAACGCTTAAAAAAGCCAAAGCATGGGAAGCGATTGGCATCAACCGTCTGAGCATCGGCCTCCAGGTGTTTGATAACGCGTTGCTTAAGAAAATCGATCGTCTGCATACGGTTGAAGAATTTGTCTCGGCGTATAACGCAGTGCGAGATGCGGGATTCACGAACGTGAGTGTCGATTTAATCTATGGATTTGAAGGGCAGACACTCGCCGCCTGGCAAGAGACTCTGCGTTCAACGGTCGCTCTTAGCCCTGAACATCTCTCCCTCTATGCACTTAAGATCGAGGAGCATACGCCATTTGCCGCCCTGGGGATGAAGATCAACGATGATTCGGAAGCCGAGATGTATGAGTGGTCACGCGATTACCTTATTCAAGAAGGATTTAGCCAATACGAGATTTCAAACTTCTCCCGCGGCGATAGGACTTGTCACCACAATCTGATCTACTGGCGCCAACAGAACTACATCGGACTTGGGGTAGGCGCGGTAGGCTGTATCGATGGCTTCCGGTGGGAGAACCACAAAAACTTACACGATTACCATCAGGATATCGCGGTGAAAAAACTACCTCGCTTCTCAACGGAATCCTTGGATTCGAAGACTCAGGAGTTTGAGCGCTTGATGCTCGGGCTGCGTTTACGTGAAGGGATGGAGTGGAATGAAACGAATCCCGAATGGCTCGCTCAGCGGTCCGCCCTCCAAGCGCGCGGTCTCCTTGAGCAAATACGGCCGGGCCGTTGGCGGATTGCCAATCATGCGGTCGCATTAACAAATCAAATCCTCACTCCTTTCCTGTAGAATGAAGTTAGAGGGTAATTAAGGAGGGACTTCTTATGAATTCCAACACCTTGGCTCATCGCTTCGATGCCTATCATGTGCTCCCCGACAGCCCGCAAATGCAGAAAGACTTTTTATATGTACTGGCCTCGCTTCATGCCAAGTCGACCGATCCCCGTTCAGCCAGCATTGTGGGGGTGGCCAAAGCCAACGCCATTCTTCCTGTCGAAATCGAGGGCTTTCAAGAATATCCTGGTCGCGGCCTAGGAGGACTCGTGACTCTTCCCAATGAACAGCGACCGCGAGCCGTGATCATGGGTACGCGCGAGTTTTTGGCTCAATGTGGTCTCGAGATTCCTGCGATCCTCGAAGTAACCGCAAGCAAATGGGAAGCCGAAAAAAGTGCGACGATTATGCTCGCTGGTTGGGACGGCCTAGTGCGCGGAGTGCTGAAATTCGTCCAGGACATCCAGAATTAGCACTTCGATTCGCGTCTATAAGTAGGCTCGTTTTATCTTACTTGACTTCCAAAAAGCAAAGCTGATATAGTATTAGCACTCAGACGTTAGGAGTGCTATTCTTCATGCGAACATTAGATCCCAAAACTACCGAAGATCGAAAGCGCCGCATTCTCCAAGCGGTGATCTACCATTTTATGCGGACCGGCAAACCGGTCGGCTCGCAGGTGATCGTCGATAAATACAATTTCGGAATGTCTTCGGCCA
>JAYWEN010000232.1:0-1732 GCA_043779245.1 Elusimicrobiota bacterium
GTCCCCGAGATTTTGGACTGACCGATGCGCGCCCGGTAGCGCACCGGCACTTCGCAGACCCGAACACCCTTCTTTAAGGCCTTGATTTGCATTTCGACCGTCCATCCGAAGGCTTTGTCCGTCATCTGAAGCGATTGGAGGACATCTCGACGTATCGCCCGAAAGGGTCCGAGGTCTGTGTATCGAAACCCATAGAGCCATCGAATGAGGGTGCAGGCGAGTGCGTTGCCGAACTTCTGTTGAATGGTCAGTGCCCCTTTTTCGACCGGTCGGCGAGCGCCGACGACAAAATCCGCTGTTCCCTCTCGAAGCGGTGCGAGGAGAGCAGGAAGGTCCTCTGCAAAGTCGGAATGATCGGCATCGATGAAAACAATCGTGTCGGTATGCTGGCTCACGGCGGACAACCCACTCAAGCAGGCCGAACCGTAGCCGCGCTCCTTCGCGATGACGAGATGCGCTCCACCTTCTTCCGCCATCTGTACGGTGCGGTCCATGGATCCATTATCCGCCACGATGATCTCGCAGTACCCAAGCTCTGGAATGTTTGGAAGAACAAGCTTTAGTTCGGAGAGCACGAGAGGCAGCGCCGCCTCCTCATTTAAGGCGGGAATAATGATCGCGAGATTTAACAAAAGTGTTTCATCGTCCAGTAGGCGGCCACGGCCATAGCGCCTGCTGCAGGAAGCGTGATCAGCCAGGCCAGAAGGATCTCCCTGACGATCTTGCCGTTAACGCCGGCAAACCCTTTTCGGGCGCCCATGCCCATGATGGCCGAACTGGACACGTGGGTCGTCGACACCGGAAAACCGTGGATGGCGGTCGCGATGACTAAAACGGACGTGGCCAGGTTCGCGGCGAATCCTTCCAGGTGATTCATGGCCGTGACTTTATGCGCCAGGGTTTCGGTCACCCTAAAGCCCATCACGATTCCGCCGGTGGCCATCGCCACAGCAAGGGCCAGAAAGAACCAGTGCGGCGCGATGTGAACCTTCGGGTCGACAAGGTAATAGAAGATAAGCCCCATGGCGGCGATCTTAGGAGTGTCGTTCATCCCTCGGGCAAACCCCGAAGACATCGCACTGGCCCAGTGCGCCCAGTGGCAATTCAGACAATACTTCTTGGCGCACAGCCAATACAGACAATGAAAGATGGCCCACGACAGACCAAAGGCGACCACCGGTGACAAGAGCAGAGGAAGGATGATTTTGTGCGTAAGGCTCGCCCATAGAATCTGGTCAAATCCGAACGTATAGATTCCGGTCAGAACAACGCTCCCTATAATCGCGTGAGTGGTGGAGACCGGCATGCCGATTCGCGTTGAAACTTGGACCCATCCTATTGAACCGGCCAGTACCGAAAGCGCAAAGAGTTGGTTGATCTGCGCTTGAGGGGCCAAGAGGCCTTTCGTGAAGAGCAGCGTCATCTTGACGGCCCAAGCAGACGCAAGCACCCCTCCTGCGGCGGTGGCCAAAGCGACGATAATCACGGCCCGCTTATAATCCGATTCACCGCTTCCCACCAACGTGGCGATGGATTTGGAAATGTCATTGGCGCCGTTTGCGAAGGCCAAAGCCACCGCGCCTCCTAATCCAATAATGAGCGTTAGAGTATTCATAGGATTAGCAACAGTTTCCCGGGGCGCAGCACGATGAGCCCTCGGCGGATTTGTCTGTTGTGCGGTAGTCCATTCCTTTGCTTTCTTTGGGATCTCGACGGACATCGCGTGAGCAAT
>JAYWEN010000233.1:0-4046 GCA_043779245.1 Elusimicrobiota bacterium
TGAAAGTTAGCCAGCAAGCAGGAACCCCGACGCTACTTCGACGGCCCGAGGATCTTTCAAAATCCTACGTCGGATCGCCCTTTTTCTCTGGAAACCGCATTCCGACTATTCTCCTCGGAGAGCCCATTCGATCTTTTGCCAATCCCAACCGCACAGGAGCCGTCGTGGCCAAAATGAGCTTTACGCGGCTCAACGAAGTTCTTTTACAGGCAATGTCCGGCCGGCGCGGCGCGGCCTTCGTCATTGATGCGAAAGGGGCGGTACTCGCCCACCCGGATCAGTCGCTCGTCTTCTCACACGCGAATTGGTCGTCTCGGCCAGTAGCCCAAAAATGGTTCTCCAACCCGTCGTCCGCCACGGGACTCAGCGAATACGTCGACGAATCCGGTCAAAAATATTTGTCTTTAGCCTATCCCATTCCACTTCTCAACAGCGCCGTCATCATTCAGCAGCCCAAAGTCGACGTGTATGCGCCGCTCGTACGCATGCGACAGCGGCTGATTCTTTCGACCTTGGTTTGTGTCGTGATCTTTTTGCTCTTGGCCATCGCCATATCGTGGCGAATCCTCAAGCCTCTGCGTCAGCTACAGAAAGCAGTCGAAGAGGTAGGACAGGGCAAACGCGAGATTCGACTCGACATTCATACTCATGACGAAATCGAAGAGCTCGCGAAGGCGTTCGAGCAGATGACGCATTCTCTGTCTCAACTTGAACGCGTCCGCCGCGATCTTATCAGTATGATCGTTCACGATCTCAAGATGCCGCTGTCGACTATTCTTCCCAGCCTCGAAAGCCTCCTGGCGGGAGATATGGGCCCTCTCGCCAAAGACCAAATCTATTTTGTTCAAATGGCGCGCCGCTCCAGCCACGAGATGCTGATGTTGATTCAAAACTTATTGGACGTCGCCAAAATTGAAGAAGGGAAACTCACCCTCCGTCCCGAGCCCTTTGCTCCGTCGGATTGGGCGAGAAGTGTGGTGTCCAATTTCCAACCACTCGCAGAGGCTGCCAAGAAGAAACTCACTCTGATCGTCTCAAAAGATCTTGCGCCCGTGAACGGGGACTCGGCGCTTTTTGGACGTGTTTTAGGGAATCTCATTTCCAACGCGCTTCGCCACACCGCCGCGGCTTCAGGAGAAGTCTCCGTATCTTTGTATCGTGATGGCCGTCAGCTGGCCATCGAGGTGCGCGATAACGGAGAAGGTATTCCCACCGATGAACAAGAACGGATCTTCGATAAGTTTGTGCAGGGTGATAACCTAAAAACCACGGTACGCAGTGGGACGGGACTTGGACTTACCTTCTGCAAAATGGTTGTCGAAGCTCATGGCGGTCACATCTCCCTATTCAGCCAACCCGGCGACGGCAGCGTATTTACCTTCCGGCTTCACCTTCAAGAAGCGGCCGATCCAGCCTTGAAAATGGCCGATTCGGGTACGACTCCTCAGAGATTGGCCTAGGACGATAGATTAGGTAAACTCTATCCGCGAAAGGTATCTTCGCAGGCCCACAAAATCAATTAATTCGATTTGGAGAACTTATGAGAAAACCGATTATCGCGGGTAACTGGAAAATGTTTAAAACCGCGGCCGAAACTCGGGCATTTGTAAAAGCCTTTAAGCCGTTGGCCGCCAGCGCCACGGACCGCGAAATTATTTTGTGCTCGCCGTTCACGGCCTTGTGGGCTCTCTCGGAAGAATTGAAAGGATCTCAGATAAAAGCAGGCGCTCAAAATGTTCACTGGGAAGAAAAGGGCGCCTACACCGGTGAGATCTCAGTCGGCATGCTCAAGGAAATCGGCGTTCCCTACGCGATCGTAGGTCATTCCGAGCGCAGGCAATATTTTGGGGAGACGGATGCTACCGTAAACAAACGGACCTTGGCCGCTCTGTCCGGTGGTCTCACGCCGATTACCTGTATCGGTGAAACCCTCCTGGAACGCGAAGCCAATCAAACCTTCAAGGTGCTGGAACGCCAAATTAAAGAAGGCTTAAAAGGGCTCCCCGACCCGACAGCCGTCGTTGTCGCTTACGAACCCGTTTGGGCGATTGGCACGGGAAAGACCGCGACACCCGCGCAAGCCCAGGAAGCGCACGACTTCATCCGCAAAGAATTCGCCAAGCTCTACAGCGATGCCGCGGGCCAGTCCGTGCGGATCCTTTATGGCGGTTCGGTGAAGCCGGACAACATGGCCACGCTGATGAACGAAAAGGATATTGACGGAGGTTTGGTAGGCGGTGCCAGTCTTGAGCCCGAGGCGTTCGCGAAGATCGTTCTTTTTGACAAACAGGCTGTGACGTCGAAGTGACCCTTCGAATCCCATGAAGATTGCGATAGGCTCAGATCACGCCGGGTTTAAACGGAAGGGTGAACTCGCCAACTGGCTGCGCACGCCAGCGGGAGGTCGGCACCTGATTCTTGACGTAGGAACAGGCTCCGAGGAGTCGTGCGACTATCCTGATTTCGCACGAGAGGTAGCGACGGCCGTCGTCAAAAAACGTGTGGCCAAAGGAATTCTTCTCTGTGGTTCGGGAATTGGGATGTCGATTGCCGCCAACAAAGTGCTCGGGGCGCGCGCGGCTCTGGCTTGGAATCCAAAGACGGCCGGACTGTCTTCTGAGCACAACGGCGCTAATATCCTCTGCATTCCCGCACGGTTCGTCGGTCTTAAAACCTCTCAATTAATGCTGAAGGCGTTCCTGTCCACACCGCTCGGCGGACCGCGCCATGCCAAGCGCATTAAAAAAATCACGGCCATGGAAAAATGCGCCTGACAACGGAAGCGAAAAGCGAAGAGCGAAAAGCGAAAAACAAAAAGCGTTCCCCATTCTTCGCTATTAGCTTTTCGCTTTTAGCTCTTAGCTGCCGTTTCTCTTTTGCGGTAGATCTAGCCACACAGCATTTCCAAACCGGACTCGCCTACGAACGCCTCGGCCGGTCGCTGGAAGCTTATACGGAACTGCAGTTGGCGTTTGCCCTCGATCAAGAGGATGCTCAGAAGGCGGTGGCATTAGGCGTTGTCGCTTGTCGACTGGGTCATTTCGAAACCGCACAGCGCGCGTTGGAGAGATCCATTTCTGTCGATGCCAATTCCGTCGCGTCGTACTTCCACTTGGCTCTCCTCTATGAAAAAGCCGGCGTCAACGATCGCGCGATCGATGCGTGGAGACGCTTCTCATCGCTCAGCCAGGATGACACGCTCAAGACTATTGCCAAGAAGCATCTGCAGCGCCTCGAAGGACATTCCTAAGGTGGATCGTCTCCGATTCCCTCTCGCGGGGGCTTTGGTGTTGATGTTTTCATTCGTGTCTTGCGCGCCCAACCGCGCGGCGCTCCAACCAGAGTACGATTATCAAAAAGTCCATAAGATCTGCGTCTTGCCATTCCAAGGCGCCGGTGGTCCGGTGACGTTCAATGAATTTGTGCGGGAAATGGCAGGGACTGGAATAGAAGTGATCAACTCTCCTGTGGGTGCTGACGCGATCCTTCAGGGTAATGTTACCGAGTACAAAGACAATACACAGCTCATCGTATTTTTAGGCAACACCTCGCTTGTGACTCCGGGTGGACAAACGGTGGTCGTGAATAACCCGATGGTTTCCGTGAATGGCTCCCAGGCCACTCCGGACGGTACCGTGCCGGGGGTCCGAAATCCTCAAGTAATTTCCATTATGTCCACTGTTGCCGTAGATGCTCATCTCCTGGATGCTGTGACGCACAAGGTTCTTTGGACAGCCCATGACTCCTACGAAGGATTAGATCTTCAAGGCGCCTTGCGTGTGGTGGTCGAAACCATGACCCAGTCCATGGCGAAAACAATCCCACAGATGACAACAAAGTCGCGATGAAAAAAATGAGCGATCCCAAGGACCGAGAACAGCAAATTGCGCTGCTCTATGAAGCCTCCAAATTATTGGGCGTCCCTACGAATCTAAAGGCCGACTTAGAAGCACTTTTAACGGGAGTCCTGCACCGCTACAATTTAGCCACGTGCCTCTTGCTCATGGACGGCGGCGATGCCTCTCTGCATGTCGATTTCTTCTTGG
>JAYWEN010000234.1:0-5315 GCA_043779245.1 Elusimicrobiota bacterium
GAATCCTACTTTGGGCGGCAAGATCTCTGGAGCCAGCGTGTCTTGCGCGATGGAGATCATGTAATCCGCACGCTCGAAAAGCGTTTCCACTTCGCGGCGGGACTGAGTGATCGGTTTGCCCATTTGTTGGGTGATTTGAACGGCGATTTTGTCAGTCGCTTGGCGGAATCGATTCAGGCCTTCTCTGACTTGAGAGATGCGCTGCACTAAAGAACGACGGCGCCACGTGTCATAGGCGCGGCTGGCTTTTTCTATTTTTTGTTCGAGGCGCTCACCTGTGTCATAAGGCACGTCGCAGACGAGGGAACGGTCGTAGGGGTTGAAGACTTGGATGCCCATTTCGCTTCTTTGAGGATGACGCGATTGAGCTGATTATGCAAGGGGTTTTGCTAGGGAAGGGCTTGGATGTGGATCACCATTTGGACTTCATTGCTGACTGAAAAGTTGCTGCCGTAATCAATGCCGAAATCCCGACGCTTGATCGTGCCGCGGGCTTCTGCGCGGAGCGTTTGAGCCCCTTCGGTTGACTTCGAGAGGCTGAAGGTAAAAGGCAATTGAACCTCTTTCGTCTGGCCTTTCATGGTCAGCGGACCCACGAGAATGTAACCCTCGCCATTTTTCTCGATGCGAAGACTTTGAAACGTGATCTCTGGAAAATGCGAGGCGTCAAAGAATTCTTCTTTCTGCAGATGCTTGTCGCGCTTCTCGATCCCGGTATCCACACTCACCACAGGCATGGTCACGGTCACCCTCGAGCGCGTGACATCGCTCGAGTCATAGGCAATTACTCCCGCAAAGTTCTTGAAGCGTCCCTCAACGGTATGAATTCCAAAATTCTTCACGCTGAATTCGACGTGCGACCAGGCGGGCTCGATCTTGTAAGTGTCTGCCCCAAGAGCGACGCCTGCGGTCCAGGCAATCAAAAACGCCGTACGATAAAGTTTTACGACAGGCATAAGAGTTTTTCCTTTCGCGGCCGCGGCAACGATTTAATGGCGGCCTCACGGATGAGGGCGGCAGAACGTGTGAGCTTCGTTTCTTGATAAATGAGAGTGACGGGCAAATGAGTGCGCGTGTACGCGGCGCCCTTTCCCTTTTGATGCTTAGCGAGTCGCAAATGAACGTCTTTAGCAATTCCTGTATAAAGCGACTGATCCCCGCAGCGAAGAATGTACACCGACCATTCCTTTTTACCGCGCTTCTTCATCCCACGAATCATCTTTAAATAGTTGGGGCCCATGCGCTGAATCTTAGCTTTATTCCGAGAGGCGTAAAAGAACACCCGTGCGGCGGGCGCGGGAGAGAGACATCTTTAATCCTACGAACATCAGAACGATCATCAAGATCACGAGAGCATACCCTTTCATCAGAGGAGCTGAGAGATGCGCGGAGGTCCCATAATAGTGGCGAAAGTAATCCAAGAAGTAGGTGAGCGGGACGAAAAGAGAGATTCGATAGAAGAACGGCGGCAGTTGCGTGACCGGATAGTAAAGCCCTGAGACGAGAATGAATAAATACGCGAAGGTCCATGCGCTGATCTCGGCTTTCTGGCCATATTGCAGAACCAAAATCGAAACGAGGCCGCCCATCAGAAGTGCTGTGAGAAAGAGTCCCGACAAAAGAATGACTGTTGGCAAAAGTCCGGGAAGATAAAAACGAAATGCATACATCGAAAATCCAGACAGGAGCGAAAAGACGATCGTTCCTCGCACAATCCCGATAAGCCAAGGACCGATCAGGTATTCGACGACACCTGTTGGCGTAAGAAACGTATGCTTCACACTTTTAGACCAGATGTCGTGGAGCAGCGCGTAAGCCACGTCGAGCTGAGTCACCTGCAGGGTGCCGAGAGCGATCGATCCCGTCAGAATGAAGGCCTGCTGATCCCGAGTCAAATTCAGAAAATTTCCCATGAGCCCGATTGACAGCATCCCTACGATCGGCCAGAAGAGCATTTCGACGACAGAAAAAATATTCCGCCTAGCAAACAACCAATCCCGATACGCAAACGCCATAATCCGCTGAATCATAAATTAAATAGTACCAGGTACCATTTGTTTGAATGGTTTTTATAGTTCTTTAGTCCCCGTTTTCTGGCCAAACAAATAGTACCTGGTACTATTTGTTTGTGTTTGGGGGTATTACTTGGCGAGTTCAAGGAAAACTCCTTCCATATCGATGCGATTGAGGCGTTGGCGAAGTTCTGTGGGAGTACCAAGAGCTTTGACGGCGCCATCTCGCACGAACGCCACGCGTTCGCAAAGCATTTCGGCTTCGGGCATATAGTGCGTCGTGAGAATAATTGTGCAGCCCGATTTCTTTTTGTATTCGAGGATGTGCTGGCGAACGCGCAGCGCGATGTCGGGATCCATACCCACGGTTGGCTCGTCGAGCAGTAAAAGTTCGGGATCGTTGATCATCGACTTGGCGAGCGCCAAGCGCTGTTTGGTGCCGGTTGAGACCTCGTTGAAGCGTCGGTCCGCAAAACTCTCAAGCGAAAAGGCCGCGATGAGCTCGTCCAGTTTTCGTTCACGCGCGACGCGGGACAACCCGTACAGCATTGCATAGAACCGCAGGTTTTCGCGTATGGTCAAGCTCCAAGCGAAATTGGCGTTTCCCGAACAAAGGTTTATTCGCTGGCGCACCCAATCGGGTTCGGAAATCGCGGAATGCCCTAGGATGTTCACAGAACCTTCTTCAGGCAATAGCAACGTGGAAATGATATTGAGAAAGGTTGTTTTGCCGGCGCCGTTCGGACCAAGGAGTCCAAAGATTTCTTTGGACTCGATGGTCAGTGACACCCCTTGCAGCGCTTTGGCACCGTTAGGGTAGGTCTTGCAGACATTTTCGACGACAACAGCACTCATCCTCGAATTATATCCGAGATTTCCTATAATCGAAGAATTCCCGATGAATCCCAAATCTCTCATCGTTATTGGTTCTGGCCCCGGCGGTTATGTGGCGGCTCTGGAAGCCGCGAGTCGCGGGATTGCTGTTACGCTGGTCGAACGCGCAGAGATTGGCGGCACTTGTCTGAATCGCGGTTGCATCCCCTCTAAATATCTCTTAGCCAAAGCGAAGCGCGTGCAGGACGCCCTTCGACTCACAGATTCTGGCATTACCATGCGGCTCGATCGTATAGAAATGCGTCAGCTTATGGGACATAAGGATGAACTGCTCTCCACGCTCCGTCAGCGCGAAGAACAAGCGCTGAAGGCCGCCAAAGTTCGCTGCATCATCGGTCATGCCAAGTTTGTGTCGCTCACGCAACTGGAAGTCACGGGACAGGCCGGGACCGAAAAGATCGAGGCCGAAGCCATTCTTCTGGCCACGGGTTCTTCAATCAGCATTCCCCCTCTCTTACCCAAACATCCCACGATTGTGGACAGCACTTCGATCTTCCAACTGTCCTATTTGCCCTCTCATTTTGTGGTGATCGGTGGCGGATACATCGGCTGCGAAATGGCCTGCGCGTTTCAAGGCCTGGGCTCGAAAGTCACCTTAATCGAAAAAGACAATCGTCTCTTGCCGACACAGCCGGAGTTCGAAGCCGCCGGTACCGTTTTGAAACGATCGTTTGAAAAACGTGGTATGACGATTTGGACGGGGACTGTCGTTGATAAAGTGGTCCCCCTCGATGACAAACGCACCCAACTGGTTTGCTCTAACGGCGAAACGATCGAAGCCAATGCGGTTCTCGTGGCAGTCGGCCGGACTCCAAATGTGAAAGACCTTGGACTGGAAACTGTTGGCATCACGCTCGAAAATGGTCGATTGAAAGTAAACGAGCAGATGCAGACGAACGTCCCGCACATCTATGCGATCGGAGATCTCGTGAGTCCTGTCCCGCTCGCACATACCGCGTCCTGGGAAGCCGATGTCGCTGTGCGTGCGATGGTCGGTGAAAAAGAAACGATGAACTATGGGTCGGTTCCAAAATGCATTTACACCTGGCCAGAAGCAGCCGTCGTTGGAATGACGGAAGAGCAAGCGCGCCAAGCGGGCTTTACGCCGCGCATTGATCGCTTTCATTTCGCTGGAAATTCCAAAGCCATGATCGAAGGCGAATCTGAAGGCATGTGGATTAATCTCACCGATTCCAAAACGAAAAAAATCTTAGGCGCCCAAATCATCGGCCCGCACGCCACTGAGCTTATTCACTTGGTGGCGCTCGGCATCAAGGCGGGCCTCACCGCCGAAGCCGTTTCCAATACCGTCTTTGCGCATCCGAGCCTCTCGGAATCTTTTCGAGATGTCGAACTCCGCGCCCTTGCGGCCGACAAGAAGACGCAGGCCAAGCCATGAACCAGATGAAACATCCGCTTCCCGCCGCCTATCGACGACAGATCCCCGCGGGTCCGATCTTTAACCATGTAAACCAAGTCCTCGAAACCGAGAACCTCAACACGATTTGTGTCAGTGGTAAATGTCCGAACCGTGGCGAATGTTTTTCGCGCGGCAGTCTTGCGTTCATGATTCTTGGCGATACCTGCACTAGACATTGCGGCTTCTGCGCGGTGAAAGCCGGGACCCCTGGAGGCATAGTCGATTGGGCCGAAGCCGAACGTCTTGGGCGCGCCGCCGCAGAACTCAAACTTCGCCACGTCGTTGTGACATCGGTTGCGCGCGATGATCTTAAAGATGGAGGTGCCTCTGTCTTTGCGGCCTGCATCAAATCCTTACGCGTCTATCTTCCCAAGGGTGTCGTCGAAGTGCTCACTCCCGATTTTTTTGGAGATCGAGCGTCCTTAGACACAGTGCTTGATGCTCGTCCGGATATTTTCAACCACAATATGGAAACGGTTGAAAGACTTACGCCGAAAGTAAGACATAAAGCGACCTACAGGCGATCGTTGGATGTTCTCGCATACGTCAAATCGAGATCCCTCACCCCCAGCCCTCTCCCTCAACAGGGAGAGGGAGTACAGCCGTTCCTTCTCCCTGCTGAGGGAGAAGGTGCCCGCAGGGCGGATGAGGGTTACAAAACCAAATCTGGAATCATGCTTGGTTTGGGCGAAACACATGCGGAAATTCTTCAAACGCTAAAGGATCTCCGGGCTGTAGGTTGCGACTATCTCACCATTGGTCAATACCTTCAGCCATCACCCAATCATTTGATGGTTCAATCGTTTGTCCCACCCGAAGAATTCGACACCTGGAAAGAAACCGCTTTAGTGTTAGGGTTTGAGCGGGTCGCATCTGGCCCTTTAGTCAGAAGTTCCTATTTTGCCGATGCCTTACATGTCCCCGGAGAACACTCATGAGCACGATTGACACGCTTAAACAATCCCCACTACGCGATCTTCATCTGCATG
>JAYWEN010000235.1:0-3131 GCA_043779245.1 Elusimicrobiota bacterium
CTTGAAATAGCCGTATTTCCAACCCCAATAGGTCCAGCAGCCGGCGAGGCGATGGAAGACTTGTTCGGCGTTCTTTTCGCTGCCGTAACGTTGATTTTCAGGGAGGGCGTTGAGAGCATCCTGGTCGGGTACGGAACGCTGCAGCCATTCGGGAATACCCGGTTCAGCCAGTTTCTTTGTGCGCTGAGGAACGCCAGCCTTACGAAAATATTTTTGAGCGATGATGTCGGTCGCCACCTGTGACCACCCTTTGGGAATGCGGATGTTGTTCATCTCGAACACCACCGAGCCGTCCGGGTTGCGGATCATACTAGAACGCGCATCCCACGTGAGAGATTCGAACGCTTCGCGTCCGCGCGACACAAAACGTGATTGGACGGAAAGACCCTTATGATTTTCGCTCATGAAACTGCCCCCTCAGGCTGGTTCGTTAAGAACTCGATTTTTGATTTTGGTACCAGGTATGGTGTCTGGAGCTAATGAAACATCTATATCTAGTAGTTGTCAAGCAGCTCTCTCACCGTGACAGCGAGCATATAAAAGCCTTCGCCGAGCCTGTCAATTGATTTTTTTTAGCGAGGGGAAAACGTCAATTTTTACGAATGTCGATGCTGTTTTGGAAGCGGATTTCGATCATTCCGGGAATGCCTTTCACGCGCCTGCCAATGCGCAACTCCCACGGGATATGCACGAGATCGGCAAGCGGAATATTTAAAAGTCCTTCATAAGAAAACGTGTTGGCTAACAATCGATCATGTTTCACATCGAATAAAACTTGTCCTTGAGTCGAGGCATTCGTGTTTACGCTCTTCACGGCGCCGCTTGCCCAGTCCGGCCAGCCTCGTAGCTCGGGCCGCAGGTCCGCGGTGTAGGACAAATGAACACAGGTTCCGTCGGAACAGTCTTGCATGGCGCCGGCCGTCCAGTGCAGAGTTCCGCTCCAATAAATTTTCCATTCGTTGTAAACATCCAGCCATTCGAGGGTCTCGTTCCATGTTTTTCCCTGCTTGAGAGATTCTTTCGGAAAACGTGGCGCGAGAAACGGAATACTCTTGGCGACGCGAGGCGAAAGAACATAGTGACGCTCGAGGAGTTCGCCTTTAGCGCCGAACACGAGTCGCCCATCAGAAAGTGTCGGATGATTTAACGGAATGGATTGACTCTCAGAACCTTGAGCATCTTTGGAGACTCGAATCCATTCATGGGGATGAACGACGATGGTTGTTTTCTTTTTGCTTGATCCCGTCTGGTTTTCTAAAAAAACGTTTCCGATTTCGTCGGTCTTAAACGTTTCCATCGGCGTGTCCAAACGCCCCTGTCGTTCCGACCAAATCTTAATGTTCTGCTTTATTCCAATCAGATAAAGAGTCGGAGCTTTGGATGAAAAGGCATAAACGACCTTTTTACCGGAGAGGTAATACCAAAGCGATGGATTCACTAGAAATCCGATCAGCATCCAGGCGATAAGAACTCCGACAAGCGCCGCGACATATTTCCAGGATCGCTTTAGTAAGGAAACATATTTTTCCGAAAGCGCCACCCAGTCAATTCGGCTCACCGCGGCTTTCGTTTCTTCGACGACGCGCTGTGTTTTGATCACCGCTTCGGGCGTTTCAGGATCTCCCTCAGCCAGTCGGCGTTCGCGCTTTAAGGCATGCATATAGGTTTGCGCCGCCGAGCGGTTAAAGACCTCGTAGCACATGCCGCAATGCGTGGCGCCTTGCGCGTTAGGATATTTACAGACTGGGCAATCCATTTCAGGTATTCAATCACATTTGCATCATCCGGGTCTTGTGATTGGCCCGGTCCAGTGAAGTGTTTTTTGTTTTAATGAACTTGCGGCTCCGGTGCATTAGGGTTCTATTTACGAACAATCTCTAAGGGGAACGAAATGAGGAACGATAGGCGACGTTTCATGGTGACAGTCTTTGGAGTTGTCATCATCACGTTGGGCGGCGTCTGGGGAAATGTCTGGTCAGAGGAAGTGTCCCCACCTCTGGCTTCTGGAACTTTAGAGCAGCGTCTCAGCATTCTTGAGCGAAAGCTGGAAGTCGCCGAAGAAGCGGCGGCCGATAAAGCCAAAACAGCCACGAAGCCTTCAGCCGGAACGGATGGGTTTTCATTTAAATCCGTCGATGGCAACTTCGGCATTAAATTCCATGCGCTCTTGCAGGCCGATGGCCGTTTCTTTGTGGATGACAACGCAGGCAATGAAACCGATCAGTTTCTGCTCCGCCGCGTTCGTCCATCCATCGATGGAACGTTCTATCGGGATTTTGCCTTTAACGTTGTTCCAGACTTTGCTAACAACGGCTCGACGGTTTTAGTCGATGCTTACCTGGATGTGAAGCCTTGGACATTTGCGCAGCTGCGCGTGGGTAAATTTAAACCAGCGATCGGTTTGGAACATCTTCAGTCCGATCCGAACACGATATTCCCGGAACGGTCTCTCGTCAGCACACTTCTTCCAGGCCGAGACACCGGAATGCAGTTCTCGGGTGAAGTCGCCAATGGAGCCATCGGCTACGCCGCGGGCATCAGCAATGGGAACGGTGACAATAATTCCACCGGTGATACCGACACCAATGATGGTAAAGAAGGAACGAGCCGTATTTACGCCAAACCGTTTAAGAATACCCCCATCGAAGCGCTCCAAGGGCTGCATCTAGGACTCGGCGCGAGCTACGCGAAACAAAATGTGGCGGCTCCTACCTACAGATCATCCGGTCAGCAAACGATCTTTACGCCAACAGCCGCCGCTGTGGTGGATGGGGAAAAGACACGACTCGCGCCAGAGTTCGCGTGGTATTACCGCTCGGTGGGAGTCCTCGGTGAATGGGCCCAGTCCTCGCAGGTGTATCGCGTGGGAACGGTTCGCTCGCGTATCGTCAACCAAGGCTGGCAAGCGGCCGTGGCCTGGACGATCACCGGTGAAGACACAACATTCACGGGCGTCAAACCGCGTAAGCCATTCGACGTGCAAACGCATCAGTGGGGTGCGTGGCAACTCGCGGCTCGCTATCACAGCCTTCACTTGGATCCGGACAATGTGACTCGTGGCATTACCACAAACGCAACGTCTGTTCAGTGGGCCAATGCCTACACTCTAGGAGTGAACTGGTATCTCAACA
>JAYWEN010000236.1:0-3448 GCA_043779245.1 Elusimicrobiota bacterium
TTCCCCACCGCCCGGACCGGCGCGGCCATCAACACCG
Source organism: Elusimicrobiota bacterium (assembly GCA_043779245.1). Classification (GTDB taxonomy): domain Bacteria; phylum Elusimicrobiota; class Elusimicrobia; order 2-01-FULL-59-12; family 2-01-FULL-59-12; genus JANLWZ01. The sequence goes on from JAYWEN010000236.1 coordinate 38, forward strand.
CCGCCGCAAACAAATAGAACAAATAGTACCAGGCACCATTTGTTTGGTGGCTTTTTGGGGAGATTGGATGGGTCATTGGTCCCGAATTAAATAGTGCCTGGTACTATTTGCTTGACCAGGTTTTTTGGAAGTATTCGGTGCGGCCGGAGTTGTCGTGATAGCGGTCATAGGCTCCTGAACTCTTGAGGTAATATTTTTGGTGGTATTCTTCTGCAGGCCAGAAGGTGGTGGCGGGCACAATCTCCGTCACGATCTTGCCACCGAAACGTCCGTCTTTCTGCCAGAACTCTTTGGAGGCGATCGCGGCTTTTTGTTGCGCGGCATTGTGGTAGAAAATCGCCGTGCGATACTGCGTGCCCCAATCCGGAAACTGCTGATCTTCCTGCGTCGGGTTTATGTTGTGCCAGAACACGTCCAACAATTGCTCATACGTCACTTTCGACGGATCGTACGTCACCTCGATCGATTCGGCATGGCCCGTTGATCCCGACCCCACCTCGTGATAGGTTGGATGCTCCACGTGGCCACCCGTATATCCCACTACGGTATTGATGACGCCTGGCGTCTTATCGAATGGAGGCTGAATACACCAGAAACATCCCGATCCGAACGTCGCCTTTTCTAATTTCTTCGGCGCGGCCTGAGCGCGCGACGTCAACGCAAGTAAAGTCAAAGCGATCATCACAGCGAAACGATTCCATCGGGTAGTCATTGGATCTCCTTTTAAGCGTCTAAAGGTCAGTGCGGGAGGTCGAGAGAAGATTACAGGACAAACTTCACTTTAGGATGCTTTTTAAACAGGTCAAACAGGCGATTACGCTCGGCTTCGGAGTCGACTTCAATTTCAACGTGGAGCGACGCGTACTTTTTTCCTTCACTGAGCTTCGAGACTTTCGTGCGATGCGGAAGGTCTTTGGCGATTTCGGCGGCGACCAAGATGAGCTCTTCATGATCGGCGCCCATTAGAGCAAATGTCCACCAAAGGGGGTATTTGACTTTGTTTTCGGCCATGCGCTTATTATGCAATAGCTTCGAAGAAATCGAGCTGAGGACCTGACGGGCGCCTGAAATGCTCGGTGGTCATGCGCCGGTGATGCTCTGGATAGCCGGCTTTGCGGCGCGCGACATGAAAGAGATCGGCCAGATGATCGGCATACTTTCCCTCACCCCGGCCGCGAACGCCCCACGCAGAATCGTACAGTTTTCCCCCGCGCACTTCGCGAATGCGATGCAAGATTTTCGCTTTGGTGTCAGGCATATGCACTTCGAGCCATTTTTCGAAGAGCGGCGCAACAGCCCACGGCAATCTCAACACAACACGTCCCGCCCACAGCGCACCAGCCTCGCGCGCCGCTTTGAGAATCGCGGGCATCTCGTGATCGGTCAGCCCTGGGATCATGGGCGCCACATTGACGCCAACAGGAATGCCTGCTTTCGACAACGCCTCAATCGCACGGAGTCTTGCCTGCGGCATCGCCGCGCGCGGCTCCATGATTTGAGCGAGCTCCGGACGCAAGGTTGTGATCGACAGTGTCACGCCTATGCAATCAAACGCGGCGAGCTCTTGAAGCACATCAATATCGCGCGTGACGAGTTGGCTTTTCGTGATGATGCCAGCGGGGTTCCGAAATTCGGCCAAGACCTGAAGACACTTTCGGGTCAGTTCTAATTTCCGCTCGATGGGCTGATAACAATCGGTCACGCCGCTGATCATGAGCATCTGCGGCTCCCACTTTTTGGCCATCAGTTCTTCGCGTAAGAGAGTTGGCGCTTCGGTCTTCACCATGATCTTCGACTCAAAATCAAGCCCCGCCGACATCCCGGCGTATTCGTGCGACGGACGCGCGTAGCAGTAGATGCAGCCATGCTCGCAGCCGCGATAGGGATTGATGCTCGCATCAAACCCGATGTCCGGACTGTTGTTATAGGCAATGATCGTTCGCGAGGTGTCTTTTAGAAACTGCGTAGCCGGCGCCGGATCGTCGTCCGTCCATTCCTCATCACGCTCGAGCTGAATTTTCTCGAAGCGATTGGGCAGATTGATCGGAGCGCCGCGGCCTTTGTAGGGAATCTGCGGATTAACCATACATACGTATTATAACTAATTAGTGTAGGAGGGATCAGAGCTGTCCAAATAAAATCTAATAACGCGCTACTTAGCTTTCGCTGATAAGACGGATCCACATCGCTATGTTAATTCTTGATGTTCGCGTTTACTCTTTGGGTGCTGGCACATTCATCAGAGACTGCAATTGAAGTCGAGCTTCTGAATTATTGGCGTCTAGTTGAAGAGCTTTTTGGAAATCGGCCTGCGCCTCTGGCCAACGGACTTTATACTTCCTAAGCCATTCTCCTCTCTTTGTATACGCTCTAGATTTCTGATCGGGTGAAAGAGTAGACGACCATAATTGAGTAGCCGTCTGCCAACTATTCAAAAACCTAATGAAGGCCGTTTCGCTGAATTGCTTTCCATACTTGGACCCATAAGCCACAATGTTAAGTGTCTTTCCTTCCTTGGTTATGCGCACTTGCATACCTTCGGTGGTGCCACCCTCAAGCAGCGGGACAAGTATTTTTTCGCTCACGATCTCACCAGATCGCAACTTCAGTATTTTTTGTCCCACGACTTTAATCGGGTCAAAATCCCGTATCTTTGATGGATCGCCCCTTAGTCCGGCGACGACTCTCTTTGCGTATGAATTCCAGGCTGCATACATTTCTTGCGCGGACAAGTTAGCTTCTGAGTCCGACAACAAAACGCTTATTAATTCTCCTGCCTTTAAATCCAGAAAGGAAAGTGTGTGTATGCCATCAAAGCTTTTAACATCGGCTAGTACGAGATCTGTCGGAATGGCTTGCCCCGTAACAGCTTCAGCATCCAAATAGTTAGCTTCCGAAACCAATTGAGCATCTTGCGCATAAACTTTTCTCTTGAACCACCATGTATGTAGACGGCTGTGCGGCCCTAAAATGATGCCAGCGATGATCGCTGCGATCAAAACGGTACAAACCCAACCCCATGGAACTCTCCCTGAGGATGATAGAGAAAGTTCGCCGGTCGGCATTTCATCGATTTCTATTAAATCAGGTTCCATTTTGTGTAAGGGTTCTGAGCATTGATCGCAGAAATTAGAATCGAATTCATTGCGAGCGCTACAAGTCGAGCAAATGATAGGGTCGTCAGTGTTCATATCTTTGTTAAAACCTATACCGTTTTTAGACTGAGATCCCTCTAGGTGCAAGCCCAAATACTCGTTATGGAATCTAACAGAGGGGTTCGGTACTTCGCGTTGGGAAAAATGGCGCTTTAACAGGTACCGCCTCTGAAACACCCGCTTTTGCGCTATCCCGGTGTAACGCTAACCCACCGTTGCTCTTATAGGAAAGAGCAGAGATACTCCGTGAGTCCTG
>JAYWEN010000237.1:0-7784 GCA_043779245.1 Elusimicrobiota bacterium
TGCACGAGGAAAAGAAGACCTGGGCCGCATTCGCCTCGCCACTCAAAGGATGGGGCAACTGATTGAAGATCTGCTGGAACTTTCACGTCTTTCACGTAGCGAACTCAAGCGTGAGCATGTTAATCTCAGCGCCACCGCCGAGACGATTTTTCAGGAGCTCAGGAAAGCCGAGCCGGAACGATGTGTAGAAAGCCTCGTGACGCCCAACCTGACCGCGTTTGGAGACTCTCACTTGCTCCGCATCGCTCTACAAAATTTAATTCAGAATTCTTGGAAATTTACGCGCCATCGGCCCCAGGCGAAAATTGAATTCGGCGCTTCAGTGGAGGGTGGGTCCCCCGGTTTTTATATTAAGGATAATGGAACGGGCTTTAACATGGAATATGCCGGGAAACTTTTTCAGCCATTCCAGCGGCTTCATGATGCAAAAGAATATCCGGGAACAGGCATAGGTCTGGCCTTAGTTCAGCGAATCATCCGCCGACATGCCGGCAGCATCCGCGTCGAAGCCGAGGAGAATCAAGGCGCTACATTTTTCTTCACAATCCCACAAACGATTCACGAGCAATTCAAGAGAGTGGCCGATGACTATCCGACTCCACTCACGAGTTAAAAGAGGTCTCCATGATTGACATCCTGCTGATTGAAGATAATGAAGACGATGTTGAACTCGCGCGACGCGCGTTTGACAGAATGGCCCTTGCTGACAAAGTCTATGTCGCTCATGATGGAGCAGAGGCTCTTGATTTTCTGTTCGGGCGAGGCGCCTTTGCCCAAAAGGGTCCCGCATCCTCCATCCAGCTCATCCTGCTGGATCTGAATTTGCCCAAGACGCATGGCTTAGACGTGCTTCGACAAATCAGACTGAATCCCGCGACGAAACAAGTACCGATCGTCGTTTTGACCGTCTCGCGCAAAGAACCAGATCTCCTGCAAAGCTTCACCATGGGAATCAGCGATTACCTTATCAAGCCCCTAGAAGTTGAACGTTTCACTCAGATCTATAAAAAGTACGTTCGCAAAGGAAATGAATGACGAACGTCACGCGCCTCTTTCTTCTGGCGCTCGCCTATACACTGGCGGGTTTCATGGGATTGCACTTCGCGTTTGTGAATGCGAGCGCGACTGCGATATGGCCCCCGACGGGTATCGCGCTGGCCGCACTCATTATCTATGGCTATAAATTATGGCCAGGGATTCTTTTAGGCGCCTTCATCGTTAATTTGGGGACAGCCGGAAACGTCGCGACTGCCGCGACCATTGCGGTCGGCAATACGTTAGAGGGACTCACCGCGGCTTATTTGGTGAAGCGTTATGCCTACGGCACCGAATCGTTTGACGATGCTTTCAATATTTTTAAATTTATGGTCTTGGCGGCCTTGGCCAGTCCGATGATCGCCGCCACGATCGGAGCGCTAACGCTCTCGTTCGGGGGCCTTGCCGAATGGAAGGATTTTGGGGCCATCTGGACGACCTGGTGGCTGGGAGATGCGGGCGGGACCATCGTGATCGCGCCGCTTCTCATTCTTTGGAACCGGCCCTCACGGTTCCGGTGGGATTCCAAAAAGGTTTTAGAGGCGGCGGTCACCCTGAGTGCGTTGATGTTTTTAGCCTGGATCGTCTTCGGTGGGACATTGCCTTCACGGATCAATCATTACCCGCTCGAATTTCTTTGTACCGCCGTCGTTGTCTGGGTAGCTTTTCGTTTAGGGCAGCGCGAGGCGGCCACCGCGGTTTTTATTCTCGCCTTATGGGCGGTGATAGGAACCATTCACGGAGTGGGTCCCTTCTCAGGAATTAACCGCAACGACGCGCTACTTTTGCTTCAAACCTACTTAGGGGTTTTGGCTTTCATGAGTCTTGCCGTCGCCGCCGAGCGTCAAAGTGCTCGCGACCGACTGTATGAACAGATTCGGAAACGCCAAACTCAATGGGTCCAGAGCGTGCAGGCTTGGAAAGAACAGGCGTCTGAACGTCAGAGGGTGGAAATGGCTTTAGAAGCAAGTGAAAAACGATACAAGCAGCTCCTCCAGTCCAACATCGTTGGTACCATGGTGCTCGATTGGAAGGGTCGCGTATTTGAAGCTAACGACGCCTTCTTGCGGATGCTTGGCTACACGCGACAAGATTTAGAAGACGGCCTGGTTGGCGGGGACACGATGACTCCACCCGAGTATCGCGCCATGGACGACTGGGCGCGCATCAAGTTGTTGGAATCCGGCGACTGTCCTCCGTTAGAAAAAGAATATTTTCGAAAAGACGGTTCACGCATCTCCGTCATCGTTGGCGTCGTGTTTCATGAAGAACCCGAACAGCATCTTGTCTGTCTCGTCATTGACGCGAGCGAACGCCGCAAAGCCATGGAAGCGCTGCGCAATGCTTTCGATGAAGTGGAAACGCGGGTCAATCAGCGGACCGCCGAACTCGCCGCGACCAATGAAGAGCTTGTCCGCGAAGTGGAACGCCGCCGGCGCGCGGAGGCCGCCTTCCACAGCTTAGCCTTGACCGACTCCTTGACAGGACTTTATAACCGACGGGGATTTACGACGCTATCCAATCAGCTACTCAAGCAAACGCAACGTTCCCAGCAAGGGTTTCTCGTTTTTCTGGCCGACGTGGATGGATTAAAAATCATTAATGATACCTATGGCCATCTCGAAGGGGATCAATGCATCATCGCGGTGGCAACGATCTTGAAGAATGTATTTCGTGCGTCCGACGTGATCGCGCGATTAGGCGGAGATGAGTTTGCGATTGCGGTCTCGGAAGATGTGGCAGAAATTAGCGAACGCGCTCTCATCACGCGACTGCAGAAAAACATTGAAGCGTTCAATGCCCGCTCGCGAAAAAAATACAAAATCAGCTTGAGCATCGGAACCGCAGAACTCAAACCGGACCAACTGACACCCATCAACGTTCTCCTCGATAATGCAGACGTTAAACTCTACGAGCAGAAGCACTACAAGAAAACGCGGGGCGTTCGACCTTAAAAGCCTTCTCGAGGAATTACGTAAAGATCAATACGGTCCACACCTCGCAGAACGGTCATTCGCGTTCGGCGTAAAATTCGATCTTCCTTCAATAAACGGTGCAAATCATCGATGCCGAGGATCGCTTCTCTATCCTTAAGACGACTTCGCTTTATAGAAGTTGCCCCGCCTTGACCTTTCTCCTCATAGCTTGGCACAATAAAATCCAACGAATCACACAGGGGGACCTATGATTAAAGAATTTAAAGAATTTGCCATGCGGGGAAACGTCGTGGATTTAGCTGTGGGTGTCATTATCGGCGCCGCATTTGGAAAAGTCGTCACATCCCTTGTGAACGATATATTAATGCCCCCTTTAGGTCTTCTCATTGGCAACATGGACTTCAGCCAATTGAAGGTAACGCTGGGAACGTCGGCAGGAGCCGCGAAACCCGTCACGCTGAACTACGGGCTATTTATCAACAATGTGATCGACTTTCTGATTGTGGCCCTAGTCATCTTCCTTGTAATCAAAGGAATGAATCGCCTCAAAAAGTCCGAACCGCCGCCGGCGCCCGCCGCGACAGAAAAAGCTTGTCCTCAATGCTTGATGCTTGTTCCCCTCGCCGCGAAGCGCTGCGGTCACTGTACGTCGGCTATCGCCTAATATGGCTAAGAATCTTCTCACCCGAACCATCCTAGCCATTTCGCTGGCGAATGGCCTCGCGGGCCTGGCTCGGGCGGCAGACGGACCGCCGGCCGACACCAAGCCTTGGAAAAACAATACAGAAGCATCTGTTGTCAGCACGAACGGAAACAGCAAAGCCACAACAACCAGTATCAAGGACACCTTTAATTACAAATGGACCAAGACCGGTCTCGAAATCAACGGAGCGGGATTGGGATCGTCGAGCGGAAACCAGGTTACAGCTGAGCAGTATTTGGGCAATGAAAAGGTGACTTACAATTACACAGAAAGAAATTACGTCTATCAAAAGTTCGGTTGGGATAAAAATCGTTTCGCTGGAATTCGCAATCGTTGGGACACGAGCGCGGGCATTGGCCGGATTCTTCTCGACTTTGCCAACGACAAACTCAATGGGGAAGTGGGCGGCGGCTACATCAACGAAGAACGCTCTCAGGCCGCGCGAAATGAATTCGCCTCAGGACGCGTATATTCAAAGTACGTGCACACCTTCAGCGCCACGGCCTTTTTCAGCCAAGACGCAGAATATCTGCATAATTTCAAAAACTCGGATGATTACCGTCTCAACACTGAGACAGCGTTGACAGCCGCATTGTCTACTCACCTTTCATTAAAAACCTCATTCGTGTGGAATCGTTTAGGAAAACCAGCGCCGGGGATTGGGAAGGATGACACAAAAGTGATAGCGGGACTCATCATCACCTACTAAGCGGGAAACGAATTACTTAAGTTCGATATTTCGAAACAGTTCGCGCGTCTGCTGCTCTGGCAATATTTGCCGACCATGAATTTCTCCACTCAACAAGTTGTCGGACACCGCACGAACATGCCAATCAAGTTGCTGAGAAGGGAGTGCTAGGAATGGCGCCTGAAATCGAAATCGGCCTTGGCTATCGGACTGGACCATTAAGGGAACCGAGCCCGCCCCATCGGCTTCAAACGTCACTTTGATCGTTGCGGCACAAGGCGTGCCTTCACACAAGGTCATCCCTGAAAAAGAATACAGATACTGCCGAGTCATCGGAGACAAAGACCATTGAGGTTTACTTGCAGAGACTTTTGCTGCCTTGGCCTTGGCCTTGGCTTTGGCTTTGGCCACAGGGTGCTTCTGAACCTTGGCGACCGGAACCACGCGGTGAATGGCACGAGTCGCCACAGGTCGAAAAACGGGAACCCCCACAGACATGTGCTTGAGCAAGAGGCTCATGGGTTTCATGAGCAATGCAACCAGCATTCCCAAGAAGAGGGTGGTGCTCAAGACTCGATGTTGGCTCAAGGTTTGCATAGTAGTCTCCTAGACTCCACGATGAGCTTGCGCCTTTTATGTTACGGCCAAATAGCCGCAGAGTAAACTCTTTGTTAAGCCGCGCAGGAAAGAAACGACTCTATTTATAGATGCGTTTTATGCTATAGAAGGCCTTTAGGGCCTGCTCACGCCCGATTGCGTGCTCGATCATCGGAGATGGATACGATGAGGAGAGTTCTGGTATCCACCGGTTTGCGTAAACGTTCTTCGGATCGAATTTTACGGCTTGCAGAAGAGGATTGAATACCCGGTAATAGGGAGCTGCGTCCGCCCCGCAGCCAGCGACCCATTGCCAACCGAGCGTGTTGCTGGCCAAGTCGGCGTCAACCAGGGTATCCCAAAACCATCGTGCCCCTTCCTGCCAGGAAATAAGAAGATCTTTCACAAGAAACGAAGCCGCGATCATTCGCACGCGGTTATGCATCCAACCGGTCCCCCAAAGTTCGCGCATGCCTGCATCCACGAGAGAATATCCTGTCTGTCCTTTTTTCCAACGCTCTATTGCTCTGGGGTTTTTATTCCACGGAAATTTTTGAAACTCTTGATGAAGGGGTTCAACAGGCGTCTTGGGAAAATGATAGAGCAGGTGATGCGCGAATTCTCTCCATCCAATTTCCTTCAGATAAACCTCAGCCCCTACAACTAGACCAGACCGATGGTCTTTGACAGCCGTTCGTTGAATGGCTTGCCAGATTTGTCGGGGACCGATTTCTCCAAAGTGCAAATGCGGCGACAAACGAGAGCTTCCGACCTCATCTGGTCTATTTCGACTTTCTGGATATCCTCTTAGGGCATCCGATAAAAATGTCTCCAGACGTTTCTGCGCACCTACCTCTCCTGGAGTCCATGCCGCCTCAAGTCCCTCAGTCCAGTGAATTTTAGGTTCTAAACGAAGCTCATCGAGCTCCACGGACTCTGGCCAAGACGCGGGAGAAAGAAGATTTTTAGGACAGGCGACTGGGAGTGCCGGCGGCGACGCGTTCAAGCAGGATCGCCAGTAGGGTGTGAAGACTTGGAATGGCTTACCGGACTTGTTCTGCACGGTCCAAGGCTCGAACAAAAGCGCACTGTTGAAGCTCTCGCATTGGGCGCCGTTCGATTTAAGGATTTCTTTAATCTTCCGATCGCGCGCAATGACCGCGGGCTCATAACGGCGGTTCCAGAATACGGCGTCGGCCCCCGTTTCTTTGATGAGCTTTTGTAAACCGGGAAGTGTGGGACCTTTTCTAAGTATGAGATGGGAGCCAACAGCACGAAGAGTTTCTTGAAGTGCCGTCAATGACTGGTGCAGCCACCATCGGCTGGCAGCGCCTGGAGCCCAGGGACTTTCTTCATCGGGAGCCCAAATGAAAATCGGAATGATGGGGCCGCCCTTCTGGATGGCGGCCTGTAGCGCAGGATTGTCGGCCAGCCGGAGATCGAGCCGAAACCAAACCAGGCTAGGTTTCATTTATTTAGCAGATGCCTTAGAGCACCTTCCAGGTCTGGCCATTTGAAATGAAATCGGGATTGCTCGAGCACTGCGGGCTGGACACGTGTGCTGGCCAACAATAGCGCCTCTGCCATTTCGCCAAAGGCTAATCGTGCGGCAAACGCAGGCATTGGAAAAACGGTCGGACGGCCCAACACGCGCCCCAACGTTTTTGTGTACTCGGCGTTTGTGACGGGGTGGGGGGAGACGACGTTCATCGCCCCGCGACAGGATTCTGCAGAAAGAGCAAATTGAATGGCATCCAGCACGTCGTCCAAAGCAATCCAACTCATGTATTGGGTCCCGGCGCCTAAATTTCCTCCAACCCCCAGCTTAAATGGAACAAGCATTTGCCTAAGTGCGCCGCCTTCCGTTGACAAAATGACACCGAACCGCGCGTGCACAACTCGAACACCTTTATCACTTAAGGCTGAGGTCGCGGCCTCCCAGGCTTTGCATACGTCAGGAAGAAAACCGGCACCCGGCGCGCTTCCTTCCCTAAGAATCTCGCTTCCGCGGTCGCCATAATATCCGATCGCTGAAGCCGACACAAAAACCTTTGGCGGCGTTTTCATGACGGCAATGGCTTCGCTGAGTAGTCGCGTTCCTAGAACACGGCTGTCATGGATCGCCTTCTTTTTAGAAGCTGTCCACCGTCCACTAGCAATACTTTCGCCCGCAAGATGGACCACGGCATCAAGGCCCTCGAGCGATTCGAGTGCTGGCCCGCTGGCCGGTGGGTTCCACAGTATTTGAGAGGGATTCGAAGGCGTTCGGCGCACAAGCGACAAAACGTTGTGGCCTTTGGAACCCAAATGAAAAAGCAAGGACGAACCTACAAGACCTGTCGAACCAGAAATTAAAATTTTCATGAAGAATCCTCCGACTTGGATTTTACTAGGTTATCGGTGGGGAGTGACGAGTGCTTGCGCCAAAACGTTGGCGGTTTCTTTCATACGCTTTTCGTAGAGAGGGTCATCGCCGCTCGCTATGACGACAGGAGAAAGCACGACAAAGGAATGATGCAGGCTGCGTAAATAATTCGCCATGTAAGGGGTGTGGAATCCGCCTACCACGACAATGCGCGGAGCAAGACTGGCCGGAACTTTTGAGGAGGCCAGCTTTAAGAAGACCTTACTGCGCATTTGTGCCAATCGATAAAATTCTTCGGCAGCCCGCACAGCCGGATCGATCGCCGGAGTAGAGGGCACCGCATTTTTGCCTTTGAGATACAGGTCATATTCAGCGGGGACGAGTTTCAAATGGAGCAACGATTCCATACGATCGAGCTGCTGGTGTAACGGATTGGGTTCGGGCAAATGAATGGAGACC
>JAYWEN010000238.1:0-4145 GCA_043779245.1 Elusimicrobiota bacterium
CCGCGGTCGCGAAGGTACTCTTTCGCTTTTTCGATATTGCCAGCGGATTCTTCAAGGGCCCGCTTGCACTCCATAATACCGGCCCCCGTTTTCTCTCGGAGATCCTGTATCTGGCTAGCCGTAATGGGACTGCCGTTGGTTTTCGACATGACTTAGTGCGACGTGGGAGTAATGGTTTCGACGGCGGCGGCTTGCACTTCAGTGGACAAATCGATCGCGGATTCTGTCGCGGTTTGCTCCGGACCTTCGGTTGTCGCGGTCGTTGGGGTAGCGGCTTTCTCGGCTTCAGCTTTCCCTTCTAAGATCGCGTCAGCAATCAGCGTGCAGAACAATTTAACCGAGCGGATCGCATCATCATTGCCGGGAATGGGATAGTCGATTAGGTCTGGGTCACAGTTCGTGTCGCAAACGGCCACCACCGGAATATCCATGCGGCGCGCTTCTAAAACTGCGGTATTTTCTTGCACGGGGTCGATCACAAACATGCAGCCGGGAAGGTCGTACATACCTTTGAATCCGGCCAAAGTTTTAGTCAATCGAAGCCGTTCCTTTTCCAAGCGGGATACTTCTTTCTTAGACATGACGCGGAAGAGGCCGTCAGTCTTCATCTTGTCTAATTCGTTCATGCGTCCGATCGAACGTTTGATCGTTTCGAAATTGGTGAGAGTGCCACCCAGCCAGCGTTCGCTAACGAAGAAGGCTCCGCAGCGCTGCGCTTCAGTGACGATCGCGTCCTGCGCTTGCTTTTTGGTTCCAACAAAAAGGATGGAGCGACCTTGAGATGCTGTGTCGCGGATGAATTTGTACGCCTTCTTCAATTCCTTTGCGGTTTTCTGAAGGTCAATAATGTGGATGTTGCTGCGAGATCCAAAAATATACTTGGACATTTTTGGATTCCAGCGACGTGTTTGATGCCCGAAGTGAACGCCAGCTTCGAGCAACGCTTTCATAGATATCGTTGCCATTAATTTAATCTCCTCTAAATGTTGCGCTATTATAGCAAAGGATAAAGGGCTCTGCGCAAGGGTGTTTTAGCCCTGAACCGGCTTTTTACGCGTTTCCCACCTGACGAGCCAGATCGAAATTTCAAATAAAGCGATCGCGGCGCCTGCCAGTACCAGTTGGGTCAGAACCTCCGGAACCGGGTTAAATAAGGTGGCCGCCAAAAAAATGGCGAAATATGAAATGCGGCGGTTTTTGATGAGGAAATCGGGCCGCAGAATCCCCACTTTGGAAAGAAAGTGGAGAACCAACGGTAGCTGAAAAAGAATGCCAAACGCCAGGCAAAGAAGAATAAAAAAACTGAGATAGGACTCGACCGAAAGCATGGGCACGAGATGCTTGGATTTGAGCGTCAGAAGAAATTCTACAGCACGCGGAAAAACCCAAAAAGTAGAGAACACCACGCCCACCATGAAGGCCGAGTAGGATACGGGGATGATCCATCGGAAGTACCTCTTTTCCTGGGCGTTCAGACCTGTGGCAATAAACCGCCAAATCTGAAACAAGATGACTGGCAGTGCGATTAAAAACGAGATGCCGACCGCGATCTCGAGCTGTGCCGTAAAGGCTTCCATGGGCTGGACAAATACGAGCTCACCGACAGGCTTGGCTAACCAGGCAATTACAGGACCGACGAGCCAAACACCCGCGGGGAGACCTGCAAGCAACGCGTATATGCAGATTAATAAACGACGCCTGAGTTCGCCCAGGTGTTCCCATAGGTTCATACAACTATTCTAACGGGTTCGGGTGACGATATACTGCGCGATCGCGCTTAGGGTTTGCTTAGGCAGAGAGTCGGGAAAATTTTGAAGCGCACCTTTGGCTTGCTGCGCAAAGTTCGCGGCTTGGCGCAACCCTTCTTTAATGGCGCCTGACTCTTTCACCCAAGTAATAATGTGTTGGGCGTTTTCGTCCGTGGGCTCACGGAGGTATCCTAAGAATTTTTCTTTGTCAGCGGCTTCAAGCTTATCGCGCAGCCAAATGAGAGGCAGCGTTAGCTTTCCATTAGCCAAATCGGTTCGCAGCGTCTTGCCAGTGACATCTTCTTCCCCCACCAAATCCAACGTGTCGTCGATAATTTGGAACGCCATGCCGAGATTCCAGCCGTAGTGGCTGAGCGCCGTCGATTGATCGGTTGAGAGTCTCGCGAGTCGCGCGCCGCCACGCATGGAAGCGCCCATGAGAACCGCCGTTTTGTTATCAATAAAGGAAAGATATTCGGAAAGACTAAGATCGAGCTGAAAGCGGCGCCGGACCTGATTGATCTCGCCTTGGCACATGGAGCGAGTCGATTTGGCAAAGAGATCAACCAGCTGCGGATCATTGATACTCGCCAAAAGCGAGAACGCTTCGACGTAAAGGTAATCACCGAGAAGGATAGCGACTTCATCACCGAATTCGACAGCGGCTGTAGGCTTCTGATGACGCAGCACCGCGCGGTCGACAATATCGTCGTGCATTAAGGTGGCTAAATGGATAAGTTCGGCTGAGGCCCCCACCGTGATGGCATCTTCAGTCTGGGATCCTCCCAGCTGAGCGCTGAGTACGACCAACGCCGGACGCAAGCGTTTTCCCCCAGCTTGAACCACATAATTGACGATCTCAGGAACCATGCCTTTACCGCGCGTCGCCACCTCTTGGAGCGCGCGTTCGGTTTGCAGCAAAAATGGAAAGATATGTTGATACAGGTCTTCCAGCTTTTCTTGTTCTTGTTTTAAATTAATTGAAGGCGTGCTCATGGCTGTACCGGAGTTTCCATCGCAGGAGTGGAGGGAACCAGGGCCGCGGGCTGTTCAATCACCGGCTTTGGGAGGAGCTGCTGAGTTTTAGCAAATCCTAGCTCAGGAGCAATTCCCATAAAAAGCGTGATGAACGATGTCACGCCCAAAGCAAGCCGCGTGGAAATAGGAATAGCGATAGGAGCATCCGATGTCGGGGGTCGGAAGTACATCGCGTGCAAAATCTTGAAGTAATAGCCGATTGAGATGACGCTGTTGACTGCAGCCACAACGACGAGCCAAGTCCAGCCCGCATTGAGCGCGGCGGCAAACACATAGAACTTTGCAATGAATCCCGCCGTCGGAGGAAGTCCTGCAAGGCTGACCACAAAGAGAACAAATAACGCGCTCAAGCCGGGAGCACGCTTAGCAAGGCCCGAATAAGATGAGATGTCTTGAGACTGAAGAGCGTTGGACAAGCAGACTACAATCGTAAAGGCGCCAAGGTTCATGAACAAATAAATCCAACCGTAAAGAAAGACGCTCGAGAGTCCCGCGTCCCCGCCCGCGACCAGACCCAAAAGAATGTATCCCATGTGAGCGATTGAGGAATAAGCCAAGAGCCTGACAACATTGGTTTGCTGCAGCCCAATCAGATTGGCAACGGTCATCGTCAACGCCGCGATGATGGCTAAGACATTCACGGCACCCAAAGAAGCGCTGGGCAATGTGAGATTGAACACGCGCAGCGCGATCGCGATGCCCGCCACCTTGGGCGCCACAGAGAGAAATGCCGCGATTGGAGTAGGTGCTCCTTCGAACGTATCGGGCACCCACATATGAAAAGGCACGAGCGCGATCTTAAACCCGAAACTGACGACAATAAAGAAGATTGCCACCAGTGCGAGCCCCGCATGCTCCTGAAGTAACGGAACGCTGCCCTGCAGAGAGGTGAACGAGGTACTCCCCGTTAATCCGTAGAGGATCGAGATCCCGTAGGCAAGCATGGCCGAGGAAAATGCCCCGATCAAAAAGAACTTCATGGCGGCCTCACTCGACTTCTGGGACCGCCGCAAATAGCCCGTGAGGATAAATCCAGGAATTCCTACGAGTTCGATCGACAAAAAGATCATTAAGAAATCATTGGCCGAGACAACAAAGACAAGACCCGTGACCGAAATTAAGAGCAACCCGTAATAGGCGCTAAGAGAAAGTCCTTCTAAGGCCTTATCCGATTCGCTCATGAGAACTACAAAGAACGTCGTGAGTACCGCGATCCAACTGAAGAAAAAGGACAGTCCGTCAGCAATCAGCATGCCACGGCCATACAGCAGTGGAGTTGTGATCCCTCCGCAGGGAATGAGCGCTCCCGATATGGCGAGTCCGATGAGCATGACCCAATACCCTATCCTGCGCGCCGAG
>JAYWEN010000239.1:0-7792 GCA_043779245.1 Elusimicrobiota bacterium
CACGACCTCGTTGCATTCTGCCGCCTTTCAAAGCTACACGTACTACCAAACGCTTCCGGAGCAGCAGCTCTTCATTTTAGGCAAAGACACCTACACGGCCAGCGATTTGAGTAACTCGATGGCCACCTTGCTGAATATTCTTGAAACGTGCTCCAACAGCAAGGACTGGCTCAGCCAGCTCAACGAGCAGTTCGCCCTTTATCAATCCGTCGGCATCGATGCAGACCATACAGTCGTTTTTTCGTCGTACTACGAACCCATGATTTCGGTTCGCCTCACTCCCGACAAGAAATATCGATTTCCCTTGTATGCGAGACCGCCGGATTTAGTGGATGTGGATCTCTCCGCCTTTGATGGCGCCTATCAAGGGATGCGCGTCTCCGGGCGCCGTGAAGGGCAGAAGATCGTGCCTTATCCCACGCGCGCCGATATCGACAGTCGCATGATCCTGCATGCGAAAGGTCTTGAGATCGCTTGGTCGAAAGATCCTCTCGATATCTTGGATCTTCAAATCGAAGGATCGGGGTGGCTTGATTTCGGAAAGGGGAAAATACACCGTGTACGCTATGACGGAGATAACGGCCGAAAGTACAAATCCGTCGGGCAATATCTTATTTCCTCGGGCCGCATTCCAGCCAAGCAATTCTCCCGTCAGGCCTTTCTGAAGTACCTAGCCACTCACGAGGAAGAACGCCAAGAATTGATCAATGTCAATGAGCGCTACATCTTCTTTCGTATTGACGTCAGCAGCGCGGGCGCATACGCTTATGGCAACATCGATGTCCCGTTAACGTCGGGACGATCGATCGCGACTGATCCTAAACTGTTTCCCAAAGGCATTTTGACCTGGATTGACACAACCCAAGCTCTCGTTACGTCTCATGATCGTGTGAAAGGGTCCAAGGCTCTCAAGCGGTTTATGCTGAACCAAGATGAGGGAGGAGCGATCCAAGGACCGGGCCGAGTGGACATCTTCGCCGGTCACGGAAATAAAGCAAAACTCTTCGCGACCCATGTGTGGAACAAGGGGAAGCTATATTTCCTCGTTAAGAAGAAGAGCTGACGAACTGAGCGAGCTCCCGGAAGTACTGCAGAATTCCGTCGCGCCCGTAATGGGCATTGCGGCGGCTGGGGGAGGGGATCGCGAACAATTTTGTTATGCCGATTTTTTCCTGTAGGGGTCCTGCCTTGACGCCTCGTCCTAAAAACGCCGTCGCTCCTAGCAAACCCACAAAGCAAGCGACCTTCGGTTGATTTTGTTCAATGAGAATAACTGTTCGTTTGGCGCCGGCATCATATTCGTCCTGCGTGAGCTCTCCTGAGCTGTGCGTCGGCCGCTTGACGACATCTGTGAGTCCGATGTGATACTGAAGGATTTGAGAATCATCCTCCGGCCCCATTTCCTTCGGAACCAATCCCGAGTTCGAAAGGGCCCACCAAAAAAGATTTCCCGGTCTCGCGTAATAATGGCCCACTTGCGCCGAGTAATATCCGGGATTAATACCAACGATAAGGAGCTTTAATCCCGGAGCGATGTAATCTGGAAGCGTTTGCCCAGGCGGGAGAGATTTAACGAGAACCATGGCTGATTATACTTTTCGCTAAGAAATGGGCGACATCGCGCGGCGGTGAAACCTGACACAGGGAAACCTTGCGGCGCCTCAGCTCGGCAATAAAACCGTTTTTGAACCAAGGATTAGCCAGCACGCTGCCGTGCGCACTCAGTGGAATCGGTCCACGCATGTGAAGCCGGCGTGCCGCCGCTAGCACAATGTTTGCGAGATGCTCCTGCGCTTCCTGGACGATAGCCGCGGCGAGAAGGTTTTTGCTCTGTGCTTTCTTGATCACAGACGCCGTCAATCGGGCGACTTCCCTAACAGATTTTCTCTGGATGGTCTTCAATCGGCGCTGCGACCATTCCCTCCCAATCCAATAGCCCGAACCCTCGTCCCCTTTGGCAGGCCCCAGCCCTCCGGCACGTGCTTCTTTTCCTCTGTGTCTGCCGTAGGCAATTGAGCCAGTACCGGCGATCAGAAGGATCCCCGATGTATTCGTTTCGAAAGCGGCGAGCCAAGCGGCTTCAACGTCGGAAACGACAAGAATCTCTTTTGCTAGGCTTTTAAGTTTTTGGTTTAGGTCGTCACGGGCTTGCTGCTTCCAAATCCCTTTGGACCCGACGCTCAGATAATTGAGCGTGTCTGAAAATCGATTAAGTTCTTTGCGCAAGAATGTCGGCAGTTGCTCGAGGGCAGGGGATTTCTTCTTGAGTGACCAGACTCGGCGGCCATGTTGATTGAGTCCCACCAATCGGATCCAGGTGCCACCATTATCGACGCCAACCGCCACGATCGGCGTTGACATGTAGGTTATTGGGCGGAGACGGGCGAGGGGGAGAACAGTTTCCGAACGACCGCGTTAATATCGCAGGTGCGGAAGCCATAGTTTGTGAGGCAAAGCGTCCCCTCTTTAACGAACTCGACATCATAGGCATCGCGAAGAAGGACTACGACCAAACGTTTCGCCGTAGCCTGAACCGCATCGAGCAGTTGTTTCTCGGATGGATGGATGTGCGCGTCAAAGAGAAATAGCAGCGTCTGATCAGCGCCTGAAGCGGCACTTGAGGCCGCAACAATCTGGCTTGCGGAAGGCTCTATATCGACGATTTCCGTTTTCACTGCAACCCCAGCGCTTTGGAAGGTCTGCGTAAGCCAAGCCGTCTCATCAAGCTGCTCGCGTTCGATCATGATCTTCTCTGCTAAGGCCGAGAGTTTGGGGAAGATCACCGTGGTGGTTCCTGAACTAGCGAGCGAGGCTCCAGGTTTGAGGGTGGTGACCGAGATATCACAAATTTCTTTCACGAGCGCATGCGCTTCATCTTGCTCTTTCTGCGCCCGCAAGGGGGTGGCGGGCAACGGTGTGAAGCGCTCTTTCCGATGCGACTTGAGCATCTCGATTCTCTGAACGCTTTCTTCCAGTTCTTTCATCGGAAGCCGATTGGATTTGTACGCCTCGAGAAGCGCGTTGAACACTTCTTTCTGGGCATGCATGTCGTGACAAGCCAAAATCACGTCATGGCCGGCTTCGGCCGTTTTTACTGCGGCTTCGCCGATCGAACAGATCTCGCGAATGGCACCCATCTCCAGATCGTCAGAGAAAATGACGCCTTTGTATCCCGTGCCTTTCCGTAAATAGTCGTACACAATTTTACGAGAGAATGTGACCGGCGTTTTGGGCGTGGCGTCTAAATTGGGATACAACGGATGCGAGGTCATGATGGAATGAACAGCCGTGCGCATGGCGCGCGAAAAGGGAACAAAATGGGACTTCTCTATATCAGCCCACGTGGCGTCGATCGTCGGGAGATGGAGATGAGGGTCGAGTGTGGCCGGTCCTAATCCCGGGAAATGCTTTGCGCAAGCCGACACGCCTTCCACCTGCATCGCAGAAAGCCGGGCCGCACCCATTTTAGCAACGAGCGCCGGATCGGAACCGTAGGAACGAATGCCGATGTTCGGACTATAGGCTTCTGTCAGGACATCAAGGACGGGGGCAAAGTTGACGTCGATTCCCAGACGCCGCAGTTCGCGGCCTTCTTGTTCGCCTTGGCGGCGGGCCAGCTGCGTGTTGTCGGTTTTGCCGATCGCTTGATTCGAGGGAAAAATAGTGACGCCGTCTCGAAACATAATGACGCGGCCACCTTCATGGTCGCAGGTGACAAGGAGTCTGCGACCTAACGCGTTTTCTAAATCGGAGATGAGGGTGCGGGTTTGCTCCGGGGATTCGAAATTGATGCGATAGAGAATCAGACCGCCCGCGTGGGTGTCTTTAAAATGCTGAATGATGTCCGGGGTAATTGTGATTCCGGGAATACCAAAAACAAGTCGCGAACCGATCTGGTCTTCTAAACTCATAAGCCTCGTTCCTCCACTGTAACGCGGTCAATTATACAGGAGAAACGGCTTTCGTTCGCGCTCGAATCGCTCACAATCGGCTTGCCACGAGCTGCGTAACTTCTCGACGGGTAGACCCGCCTCGATAGATCTACGGATTTTCTCGGAACCACAGAGAATGTCGAAAGGAAGTTTTTCCAGCTCGTATTCGTAGGGCGGGGGGCGCCAAGCAATCTTACGGGGATAAAGATCATAAAGTCGCTGGATAATTTTAGTCGTCGTCAAAAAGGACTGGAACGTCGAACGGTCTTTCACGTAGATCTGAAGGCCGCCGCAGGACTCTAGGGCAAATTTGTGAAAGGTCGGTTCAAATCGGCAGGCGCGAAATGCGACGCCAGGAAGCTTATCTCGATTGAGAAGGTTTGCCAGCGGGTCCGAGTTTATGAAAGGCGCTCCGATCATTTCGAAGGGGCGTGTCGTGCCGCGTCCTTCTGAGAGATTTGTTCCTTCGATCAGGCATGCCCCAGGATAGACAATCGCGGTATCCACCGTCGGCATATTTGGGGAGGGGAGAATCCAGGGGAGCCCAGTTTCTTCGAAATACATCCGCCGCTTCCAGCCTTTCATGCGAATCACTTCCAAGTCGGCGCCGATATCAAATCGCGAGTTGAGCCAAAGCGCCATTTCGCCGATTGTCAGTCCATGCCGGACTGGTACGGGATAAAGGCCAACGAAAGAGGCGAAGTTCATATCCAGCAAGGGTCCTTCGAGCGTTTTACCGTTGATGGGATTGGGTCGATCGATCACGATGAACTTCTTTCCGTGTGCGGCGCAGCCTTGCATGGCAAGCGCCATGGTCCAGACAAACGTGTAGTAGCGGCTCCCGACGTCCTGCAAATCACAAATCATAATGTCGATCATCTCGAGACTTTGAGAAGAGGGCGCGCGGTGATCTCCGTACAAACTGAATATAGGGACATTCAAAACAGAGTCTTCGCTGGAGACTACTGGAATTTGATCTTGGGCAGTGCCCCAAAGACCATGTTCAGGTCCGAATATCGCCGTGATTTTTAAGTTGCGGGAATGGAGAAGGGAGGTAATGTGGCGAAGACCAGAATCGACAGATGCCTGGTGGCACAAAATACCAATGCGTTTACCCTTGAGAGATCTGTGTTTCGACTGCAATAAAACGTCGAGTCCCGATTGAACGGTGGACATGAACGTCGTTAAGTCAGTCTTGTTGAATAGGCTGTGGTTTAGCCGTATTGAAGTTCATCATTTTGTTAATGAAACAAAAACCAAACCAGGCGCTCGCAAAAGAAAGAGCCGCTACCACGAGTAAAGAGATCTTGGTCGCTCCATTGGGGATTAAAAATATTGCTCCGCCCGTAAGAACCACACCCACGAGAATTCTAACCACACGATCTACGCCGCCAACATTGCACATCATAAATAGCCTCCTTAGGACTCATAACTAAGTGTCGAATGTTAGGGAAATGTTACACATTCCAGCGCAAAAAACGGTATCTTTAACGTATGAAAAAGACATTACCCTTTTTATGCTCAGTGCTCATACTCTCAGTCACTTGTGGAACGCTGTCTCACGGAGGAAGTTCCTCGACATCACGATTCAAATCGCCGTCGGGAAAGTATGAAGTATTTTTCGAGCCCGTGAACGACAGAACGGTGAGGCAGTACCGGTCTCGATCAGGAGATAGTCCTAATCAAAAACCGCAGTTCATTATTTTCTTTTATGTGGCCGGCTCTTCAGATTCCGTGAGCTCCGATTGGTATACCGATATCGAGCCTACTAAAGCGCCATCCGGTATTTTTCCGACTATGGTATGGAGCCCACAAGAAGATTATGTCTTGGTGACTCATGGGTTGAATGCCAAAGAGCCAGACCTGCAGCATTGGATTGTTTCACTCACGAAACCCACGGAATTCGGATTCATGGGCGATCACGTTCGCTGGGTGGATCGCAATCGACTCGTGTCTGATATCAACAACGAGAAAGTGCCGGGGGGAATTCAATTGATCGACGCGCAGAAGGGGCACGGAGATCTCGTATTACCCCCTGTACCGGGGCGAGGCTATTTGATTACCGCGCATGGGGATCACGCGATAACGGTTAAAGAATTTATAAATAGTTGGTCGGAAGGCCAAGATAAAACGTCTTGGGAATCGTTTACGCCTGCTTGTTTTGAATTAAACTTGGATCGGTTGAGGAAGCGTTCGGTGCCCTGTAAGAGCTAAACGCGGCTGAGATTACGAATGGCAGGTTTAAACTTCATGTTGCCTTTGAGGCGCTCGTAAGCGGACGTAAATTCTTGTGACCCGTAAGCGCGGGGACACAAGTTGTGAGCCGCCTGGTAGAAGCGAATCGCTTGGTCGGCTCGTTCCATCGCCTCGTAGACCTCCCCTTTCTGCCAGAAGGCCATCGCGTTTCCCGGATCACGTGCAATTATGTCATCAAGCATCCGCAACGCAAGATGATAGGTCTCTATTTTCTTGGTGTGTCGGTATGTCTTTCTGGCTTGTCTCACTAGCAAATAAAGCCCAATAGCCATCGGGACAAGAATAATGCTTGTGCCACGCAAATCCACATTTTCGAAGAAGCGCTGAAACATCTGCATCAGGTTATCCATAGCGTTATTATGACTCTTCCCGAAGCGTAACGCCATGGAGCGTAGGGCTAAGCATCGATACCCCAAAGCACCATTCTTTTTTGGGTCTTCGTCCGTCGATAATAGCCATCATCGCACGACCCACCTTTTCGGCAAGCCTCTGGCGGGCTGCGCTTGTGGCGCGGGCACACCGGTTCGTTGAGCGGCTAACCGATTCAGCATTTCCTCTAACAATTCGACTCTTTTTTGCAGGTCCAAGATTCGCGTATCTCTATCTTGGATGCTTTGCCTGGCGATGTCTAACTGGCTCACCAGGACTTCGTCTAAGGCTTCTAGGGTGTTCATGGTACGTCTCCTTTGTGATAAACCGTCCTTTGATATCCGACCACTGGAGCGAGAAAATAAAAAACCCCGCCATTTCTTCAGTGGCGGGGTGCCTTGGGATCTGGTTATCTAGTTTTTTTTAATTCTTAGATCGCCTTCTCCAATTGCACCCCAGCCGGGTAGGCCGTCCAACGCTTCGCCATAATAGCGAGCGCTGTCCGACGGTGTACCGTCGACATAAGATGCGAACAGATGAAGGTTGCACGATTCATTGACATACTCATTGTAGTCCATCTCGTCTAAAATTTCAACAGCGATCGATTAAACTCATTTTCCGCACAAATATGACGTTAGGCCGCCGACCGAAATTTACTCGCCATCTTTGGATCGGATCGTGCGTAATACATCGCCGTCAAAAATACGCCTCTCCAAGCGTGAAACATTTGCGGATGCTCCGAGGCTGAAATGACGTCCGGATCGCTTTTCGGGAAATACTGGCCACCATCGTCCCATCCGTCCATGGGGACATTAACGTTCTTTCGGAAGACGTCAGCAAAGGAGTCTCGGATCTTTAAAGTCAAAGCAGGATCATCGATATCCCCAAACACATTCTCAAGCTCTTCGTACGAACTAAAGTCGATTGTCCAAGGGAGTTGGAAACTTAAGTGATTAAGCAAAAAGTGAGAGGCCCATCCGATATCAGAGTCAGCGTTCGCTTCCAAAGCACTGAGAGAAATGAGTACATAAAGCTGATCGTTCGAGTGTCTTGCCCAGATGGCTTGGCGGGCGAGGGTTGCAACAAAATGGACTCGTTCTGCCCAATTGGCGTTCGGTGCCGAAGCCATTTCTGCAGCCAATGGAGAACCCTCCCTGACTCTCGAAACGATAGGAACAGCTCCAAACAGATCAGAATCGACAAGTCTGCACAAGAGACCATAAAAAATATTTCGA
>JAYWEN010000240.1:0-2934 GCA_043779245.1 Elusimicrobiota bacterium
CACGCGGAGGGGGGAGAATGAAGTCCTCTGTGGTGAGAGACGGCACGCGTTTTGCGTGGAGAATCATCACCGAGCGCTTCCGAAGACCGACGCTTAGGCAAAAATCATGAAATTCGCATTAATCGAAGTAAAACCTCTCAAGGACGAATACATCGCCAAAGAAATGGCGGGGGGGCTTGGGAAACGGCTCAAGCTCAAGAACACGTTTTTCGGAAGCATCCTCAATAAACAACTGAATTCTTTCTTTGTCGCTCCCCCGATCGCTTTAGCTCAGATCGCCGGGGTCTTTAAAAGCCTAGGCCATTCCGCCGCCGCTTACTACACATCCAAATGCGAAGACATCCCTCAGGATATTGAAGGCGCCGTCGTTCTCAGTAGCATGGTGGATTACCGCAACGAAGTGCATTTCATCCAGGAACTCAAAAAGCGCAGCCCTCAGGCCAAAGTGATTGTCATTGGTTCCTTTGCCTCAGCAATGCCAGAGATGTATGTGAACGCCGC
Organism: Elusimicrobiota bacterium; assembly: GCA_043779245.1. Lineage (GTDB taxonomy): Bacteria > Elusimicrobiota > Elusimicrobia > 2-01-FULL-59-12 > 2-01-FULL-59-12 > JANLWZ01. The sequence continues at coordinate 502 of JAYWEN010000240.1, forward strand.
GGACTATGTCATTCAAGGGGATGCCGAGAGCGCGATCATGGCGATGGTGACCAAAGGGTATCCCCCTGAAAAAATTGTTCACTCTGAAGCGCCAGACAATTTAAATGAATTACCAATGGTGGATTGGGAGCCGTTCATTAAAGAAGGTCGCTTTGCGACCAGGCCTTTTTCCAAAGAACTTGGTGTCAGTATTCAGAAATCGCGCGGCTGCAGTATGACATGCAATTATTGCCCGTACGCCGCCTTTTATGGAAAAGCGAGGCAAGTCGATTCCGATCATGTGATGAAAACGATTCGTCACTACTACGACCATCACAACATCCGATACTTCATGTTCCGCGATCCGAATTTTGGAGAAAACCGGAAAGATTTTCAAGTCTTCATGAAATCGATTATCGACAGCGGTCTTAAGATCACCTGGAGCTGCGAAGCCCGATTGGACACATTTCAGGATGACGATCTTCGGCTGATGGCCAAAGCCGGTTTGCGCTACATCATCACGGGAGTCGAGAGCAGCAATGAAAAGATATTGAAGGAAAATAAGCGCGTGGCCTACAAGAAAGACGACACCTATCGGAAAATCCGAGTTTTGGAAGAGGCGGGCGTCATTGTGCAGACGAATTACATCATTGGATTCCCCCACGAGGAAGAGAAAAGCGTTTTAGACACCCTGGCCTTTTCGCGCTCCATCAACTCCATGTTTGCCACATTTCATATTTTTACGCCTCAACCCGGCACCACGGTCTTTGATAATTACAAAGGGAAGTTATTGAATGAGGATTGGGAAGAATTCAGTTACTCGCATCTCACGTGGAACCATGACACTTTATCCAAAGAATTTCTCGAAGATTCGTTACACAACGCTTACGTCAAATATTATTTTCGACCGAATTGGTTTTTGAAGCATCTTCGACAACTGACCCGAATCGTCATGCCGCGACTCGCGGCCTAAAGGCGTAGACGGCAGACCAAATTCTGTGACAATAAACTTCGACAATAAGCGAATCACCCCCAAACTCATCCTACTCACAGTGGGGTACACGCTTTTCATCGTGGCGGTCTTTTTTTGGGTGCTAAACACCTGTTGTTCTGATTTTTCCTGGGGGGATGCGGCATGGCTGCATCAGCGTCTCTACAATTTCTGGCATGGTCGGCTTTTTCAAACCACGATGTATCGCATTCCGGCCACCGGAGATCTCGAATCCCCCTACAGTTATGCCCATGATTTCAGCACTCACTTTACAGGAACCCATTACTTTTTAGCATGGCCTTACGTGCTTTGGCCTCGCCTAAACACCTTCTATGCCCTTTCTATTCTCTGGAGTCTGGGGAGTGTCACCTGGTTTAGTTTTGCCTACTTGCGATTAACCAAGGGCCCTGACGTCGCACGGCGAAACATCGCTTGGAGCATTCTTCTCATGCTTGTGACATGGGGAACATTTTATGCAAGCATCACCTATAACAATCACCCCATTCAATATGCCATTCCCTTATTTTTAGCCTCTTATTACTTTATTCAAAAAGAAAATCTAATCGGTTTTTTTCTCTGCGCTGTGCCCATTGTGTTTATCCAAGAGGATTGTGGAATTTGGATGTTCTTTTATGCCGCTTATTTAATCCTGTTTGAGAAAAAGAAAGCGTCAACCATTTGGCTTCTTGGGATGACAGGCTTAGCGTATTATTTACTCGTGACGTTACGATGGCAGCCTCAAACCAAGTGGTATCTGCCCAATACGCCATTTGGATCGGAAGCCACAAGAACATTTCATCAAGAGGTGATTGAAACCTTTACGCATGCCCGCTTGTTTTTACACTTCTTGCGAATCACTCTGTTCACTTTCTTATATCCATTGGTTTTGCTCCTTGGCCTTCATCGCATAGAAAGAATCCGACGATCTGAAATTGCCATACTGATCGTGCCGCCGGCTATCTATTGGGTGAGCATACTCGTCGGGCGAAGCGCGCCGCACCATTACGTGCCCATCCTGTGTTCGTATTTGATTGTGCTTCTGAATGTGGGTTCACGGATTCTCAGCCGTCCAACACCGACGATCACGATCGCCAAAACGCCGCGAACCATCGTCTATGCGGTTCTTCTATTTGGCTGCAATGCCTTAACGCATGCCAATCCAAACGGCCTCGGGATGAATTTCCATACACTTCTCGCCACCTACTCCGTGATCCATCATCCTCGTTACAACTACACCTGGCAGGTGGCCAACAAAAAAGTGCTCCGTGATTTAGAAACTCTTTCGCCCTCCGACTCACTGTGTTTTTGGACAGCCAAAGACATTGGAGGATTTCTCACGAATCGGCCAGACATTTGGCCCTTTCCCTATAATTTCGATAAAGCCGACTTTTTCGTCATTCAGAAAAATGTCCGCGATGGTTTTTTTCAATTGGAACAACCTTATTCGACGGTCAATCTCCAGG
>JAYWEN010000241.1:0-3620 GCA_043779245.1 Elusimicrobiota bacterium
GCGGATCCGTACCGCTTAAGACATTGTTTTGGCACGGCAGCCCTCACGAAAAGAAAATCGCTTCTCCTGCCTTTACAATCTCCGTCTCTACCTGCTGCATCGTTTTCCTTAATAGAGTCCGATGATCGTAGGTGTGATTGCCAATCGCATGCCCCTCCGCAACGATGGCACGCGCCGCATCCGGATACATCTCGACATTTTTCCCGACCATGAAGAAGGTCGCATGAACATTGTTGTCTTTGAGAATTTTTAGGATCTCAGAGGTGTACGGCTCATTGGGACCGTCATCGAACGTGAGCGCGATTTTCTTTTCGTGAGGGCTGCCGTGCCAAAACAATGTCTTAAGCGGTACGGATCCGCCCCCATAAAGCACTGGAACGCTAAAAAAGGCTATCGAGAATGCAGCAATCCTCATCTTCCCAATCATCGTGATGATTTGTATCAGAGGCTTGTCTTTATTTCAAGCGATGAGAGACGTGTTAGGAACCTAAGGAAGAGTCAGAGAGGTAGAGGGCGGGATTAGCGTCAAATTTGATTTTGCATTCCTGCGAGCAAAAAAGGTACAGGCAGCCTTGAATGTCCGTTTTAAATTCAGGATGTCCCTCCATCCCACACACAGAATCGCGGTGCGGGGTTCTCATGCGTTGGCTTTATGAGGGGTTAAGTCGGGAGGGGCGTCGGCTTGGCGAGCGCAGTCTTGGCTGCAATATTCAAGTCTGTTGCGGGTCACGCCATGAGCGTTGTTTTCTATCCAATATTCGCGAGGCGTGCCGCATTTGGTGCAAGAAGCGCCGGTAGACGCCATGCCTTCGCTTTCGCCTTTGGCTTCAGGAGTTTCTTTAGTTTTCATATCCATGCCAAATTTGACACTGTCCTCTCCCGCAAAGTTACTTACTATTAGACCAGGTCTAATAGGTTCAGTGGGTTTTGGTGAGGCGGCGGAAGGCTGGAGTGAGAAGTAGATAGAGCAGCAGCGTGAGTAGCGGCGCCACAATACACCAAGCCGCGAGCGCATGCATCGTGACGTCCCAGAGGGTGTGGATCGCGTTCAAGATGCCTGAGCTGAGGAGGTGGCGTACTTCTTCGCCGGTGATTTCGAGTTTGGGGACGTGAAAGAGAATCGCGCCCAGGTGATAGAACGGGATTAACAGAAGGAACTGCAGCGGATAGATGACATAGTTCACGGATTGAATCGCGGGAAGATTGAGACCGAAGGCAAACGCCGCGAGAGCGCAGAGAAGAGTGGTTGACCCTAAGACTGGGATGATGCCGATTGCGACGCCCAACCCAACGCAGAGTGCCAACTTTTCGGGCGACAGTCCTTTGCTCAAAAAATTCTTAAAGAATGTTTTAACGCGCGTCAGCAAAATCTAAAGATGACGGTTATTCGGCCGGGTGTAGACCATTTGGATAACGGAGATATTGCGCATTCCGAACGCCGCTTCGCAATAGCCTAAATAGTAGTTCCACTTCCGCTTAAACGCATCATCAAACCCCAACGCTTTTATTTGAGGCCACTTCCCGTTTAGGTTCTGACGCCAGTGATCCAAGGTCCGCGTGTAGTGCTTGCTCATGTCTTCTAGGTTATACAGAACCATGTCGCCGGTTTTGTTGACCGCGGCGTTGATAGCCGCCACTGAGGGCAAGAGAGACCCCGGGAAAATGTATTTTTGGATCCAGTCGACGCCTTTGCGCAATTTCTCGTAGCGGCTGTCGGGACACGTGATCACTTGAAGCGCCAAGATTCCATCGCGAGCCAAAAGGTCGTGACATTTCTGAAAGTACGGCTGAAGAAACTCATGGCCAACGGCTTCCAACATTTCGATGGACACAATTTTACTGAACGTGCCTTTCACATCACGATAATCTTGAAGTTTTAGTTCAATGCGGTCGGAAAGTCCCGCTTGGCGAATTTTTTCTGCGGTGTAATCGTACTGTGCTTGAGAGATCGTGATGGTTGTCACTTTGCAGCCATACTGGCTGGCCGCATGAATGGCAAAGCCACCCCAACCACTGCCAATTTCGAGCAGGTGATCCGATGGTTTGAGTTTTAGCTTCTCACACAGCCGTTCAAACTTATGCGTCTGGGCCATCGCGAGGGTTTCTTCCGGTGCTTTAAAGTAGCCCGAGGAATACGCCATCGAAGGATCCAATACCAATTTGAAAAAGTCGTTGCTTAAATCGTAATGCTCTCGGATGTTCTTCCGACTTCCGCTAAAGGTGTTTGGACGAAAAAGATGCGCGAGGCGATTAAACACTTGCATCCAGTTGATGGACGTGACGCGCTTCTGGGATCCGGACAAGGCAGGATGATTATCGATATTCAAAATCATCCAAGAGATGACATTCGTGATGTTGTCGGTATCCCAGTCGCCATCCACATACGCTTCGCCAAATCCGACATCGCCATAAAACACGCATTTCTTGAAGAAGGCGGCGTTGCGGATATGGATCGAGGCTTTGATGTCGGCCTCGGGCGATCCAAACAACAGCACCTGACCGCTCGGCAAGGTCATACACAAGTATCCTTGCGTGAGGCCCGAGAGCGCTTTCAGGACCATTGTTTCGTAGAAGCCTTCGGGCTTGTATGTTAGGACTGACTGCATCGGTCGTTCAAGAATGAAGTTTTGCATGATATACCTCTCGTTGAAGTTCGGGATGGTCCGCTTTGCGAAGATGCGGCAATCCTTTTAGTTTTAGAATTAATGCCTGCCAATGAATCAAGAAGATGACTTGAAGCGTTATAAGCGGAAACTGCACGGTATTCCAAAAGAGATTCCAGTCGGTCAGTTCCTGGCTTTTCCCTGTCAGAGAGGTGAGCAAGAATTTCCGCCCTTGCTTCCAGTCGTCGATGAAAAGGTTAAGGGAGTCTGAAGGCGCGGTGAGTTTAAATTCGAATTCATCATCCAAATCGGTGAAAGGAGAAACGTAAAAATACTTAGCGACGCGCTGGTGAAATTTCCCTTCTTCAAGCGTCTCTTCGCCTAGCCAATAGCGCTTCTTTTCGTGATAGGTATTCTCAACTTCCACCACCGCACCTAGGGGACGTTGCGCTTTATCGACGCAGAAATAGAAGCAAACGGGATTGAAGCTATAGCCCAACGTTCGCAGATGCGTAACCAGAAAAACCTTCCCTTCCTTAAGATCGATGCCATGAGTGGCAGCGAATTCCACAATGTTTTCCTTAATGGTTCGCCCTTTGGCTTCCAGATGATCGGAATCGCGGAAATTAAAAAGATTGAATCGGTTTCGACTGAAGAGCCATAGCCGGCGTGCCAGTGAATCGATTTCATCCAAATCCAGACCAAACATAAAGATTTTGTAGGAAAAGCGGTTCTTTTTCGGCTCCAGCCGATAGTGCATCACATCGCAAGAATAGAGACACGAGTTCATCGTAACTGAGTGTGGGGAGGCGCCAATTTATTACAGACCCCAATGGCTGAAAGGAGGGCATCTTCATGGAATCCGTAGCGGAAGTAGCTCCCACAGAAGTAGGTGATCCCATTGTCATTGAGCGCTGGCAGACGACTCTGAGTTTTAGCGGTATCCAGAGAGAAAAGTGGGTGCGTATAGTGAATGGTTTTAAGGATTTTGGAAGGATTAATGGCCTCGGAGCCCTC
>JAYWEN010000242.1:0-2052 GCA_043779245.1 Elusimicrobiota bacterium
GAACTCGTTCTCTTGGTTGAGGAGCTTTCGAAAGCCTGCGGTGGTATTGCTCTCTGTGTGGCCGCCACGGCTCTTGGAGCCTATCCCATTTTGCTTTACGGTACCGAAGCACAAAAGAAAAAGTACCTTCCTGATATCGCTTCAGGAAAACGGCTGGCGGCTTTCACGATCACAGAGCCAGAAGCGGGTTCAGATGCCACCGCCGCCAAATCGACAGCGGTTCTTGATGGCGACCACTACGTTTTGAATGGAACCAAATGCTTTTGCTCTAACGGAAAAGCCGCTGAAATCTATTCTCTGTTTTTTACGACAAATCCTTCACGCGGCGCGCGTGGGGTTTCCTGCTTTGTTGTCGAAAAAGGAACGCCAGGTTTTGAGTTTGGACGCAAAGAAGAAAAGATGGGAATTCGAGCGAACTGGACCTATCAGCTGGAGTTCAACAACTGCCGCATTCCTAAGGAAAATCTTCTAGGTCGCGAAGGCGGCGGACTTCTCGTCGCTCAAACCACCTTTGATATTTCTCGTCCGGGTGTCGCTGCGCAAGCCTTAGGGATCGCCACCGGCGCGATGGAAGAAGCCTTTGCCTACGCACGCGTTCGCCGACAGTTTGGACAGCCCGTTATTAGCTTTCAAGCGATGCAGCACAAGCTCGCCAACATGGCGATGGAGATCGAAGCCTCCCGAGCCCTTCTTTATGCCGTCACAAGAGCCATTGCAAAAGGTGGCGATAAGCGTTATACGAAAGAGTCGGCGATGGTCAAGTGCTTCTGTTCGGATGTCGCGATGCGCGTGACGACGGAAGCCGTCCAAATGTGCGGTGGCATCGGTTACATGCACGACTTCCCGGTAGAGAAATTTATGCGTGACGCGAAAATCACTCAGATTTATGAAGGCACGAACGAAATCCAACGCAACGAGATCGCGATGCACATGATCAAAGAAGCGGCACGCACAGGTCTCGGCAAGAAATAGGGTCACTTATGCACATCATTGTTTGTATCAAGCAGACGCCGGCCACGGCGAACATTCAAATCGATCCCAAAACAGGCACGCTCAAACGCGAAGGCATGGCGGCCGCGATCAATCCTTTCGATGTGTACGCCATCGAAGAGGCTGTACGGATCAAAGAAAAACTTCCTAACACCACCGTATCCGTGTTAACGATGGGGCCACCTCAAGCCGAAGAAGCGCTTCGCGACGCCGTGGCGCGCGGATGCGACGACGCCTATCACGTCACTGATCGCGCCTTTGCCGGAGCCGACACCTGGGCCACTTCCTACACGCTTCAAATGGCCATCAAGAAAATTGCCGAAGAGAAAAAACCTTTTGATTTGATTCTGTGCGGAAAGCAGACGAACGACGGCGACACGGGCCACGTCGGTCCTGGAATCGCGGCGTGGCTCGGCATTCCGAATGCCGCTTACGTGGGGAAAATCGATGAGATTCAAGAAGGTTCGATCACCGTCCGCCGTATGATGGAAGACGGCTACGACATTTTGGAAATGCCGACCCCTTGTTTAATTTCTGTGGTTAAAGAAATTAATGAACCGCGGCTTCCCGGGCTCAAAGGGAAATTGGCCGCGAAAAAAATAGTTGTCACGAAATGGGATGCCGCGGCGATTAAAGCCGATAAAGCTAATATTGGCCTGAGCGGTTCCCCGACGATCGTGGCTAAAAGTTTTAACCCGCCTCCGCGCAAAGGTGGAGAGCGCATTGAAGGCGCGACCGCGGAAGAAAAAGCGAAGAAGCTGATCGCACGAATGAAAGAATTGAAGGTCCTCTAATGCCCAATCGAATTTTTGTTACCAACGATCGCTGCACCGGTTGTTCCGCCTGCGCCAAAGCCTGTCCCGTTACATGTATTGATATGGTCCCGCGTCCGGCCGAAGATAAGACGAAGGGTGTTCGATGGCCGAAGCTTGCTGTTATCGATGAAATCAAATGCATTTTCTGCGGCGCCTGCGTCGATGTCTGTAATAAACTCGGAGAGAAAGCGGGCAAACCCGATATCTTCCATGCCATTACGATGGAGAAAGAAGTGGTTGAATCGAC
>JAYWEN010000243.1:0-2531 GCA_043779245.1 Elusimicrobiota bacterium
GCAGCTGGCCGAAATGGTTCGTGATGTGGTCGGTCAAGACGTTCAAATCGAGGTCAAGCCAACCAACGATCATCGCTCCTACCGAATCTCCTCGGAAAAAATTAAGAAAGAACTCGGATTTTCCCCGTCCAAAACCGTCAGGAATGCGATTGAAGATTTAGTGAAAGCGTTTAAGGCGGGGAAAATTCCCGAGTCCATGACGGCCAGCCGCTATTACAACATCAAACGAATGCAGGAACTTCACCTCCAATAGCGTGCCAACTTTTCCACAGCCCATCGGATCCGCAGAACTCGACACGATGGCTCGCCAAATACGCGGCAAGCTTGTGGAATTATCACACCAGGCCGGAACGCCTCACTTAGGCTCATCGCTATCTTGCGTCGACATTTTGGTCGCTCTTTATTGGAACGTGCTCCGCATTGATCCCTCCAAGCCGACCGATCCGAATCGCGATCGATTTATTTTAAGCAAAGGCCATGCGGCGACAGCTCTTTACGCAACGTTGGCTTACAAGAAATTCTTTCCCATGAATGTGCTCGATACATTCACAGAAGCCGGAAGCCATTTGCCAGAGCAGCCCAGTCCCCAATGTGTCCCTGGAGTAGAGGTCGCTTCAGGCTCATTGGGGCATGGGCTTTCTCTGGGACTTGGCATGGCGTTGGCCGCGCGCATTCAGAATTTGTCGTATCGCGTGGTCGCTGTCCTCAGTGACGGCGAATGCAACGAAGGATCGGTGTGGGAAGCCGCGATGCTTGCTCCCGCGCAGAAGCTCGACAATTTAATCGCGATCGTTGATTACAACAAGTGGCAGGCAACCGGCCGCTCGAACGAAATTATGTCCATGGACTCCTTAAGCAAAAAGTGGGACGCGTTTGGATGGAATGCGATCGAAGTCGATGGCCACAATATGGAACAGATTCTTGCCGCGCTTACGCCGATCCCTAAAAAGGCAGGTCAACCGACCGCCATCATCGCACACACGATAAAAGGAAAGGGCGTTTCATTTATGCAGGATGACAACAACTGGCATTACCGAAGTCCAAACACCGACGAATTGCAGAAAGCTAAAATTGAACTGGGACTTGCATGAGAGACGCCTTCGCCGCTGAAATCTCCGAACTGGGTGCCGAAGACTCTCGCACCGTCATACTCTCTGGGGATATCGGCAATCGCCTCTTCGATAAATTCAAAGCCAAATTTCCAACCCGTTTCTACAACTGCGGCATTGCTGAAGCCAACATGATCAGCATGGCCGCCGGTATGGCGTTGAGCGGATTAAAACCGATCGCTTACACGATCAACTCCTTTATTACGGCCCGCTGCTACGAACAAATCAGACTCGATCTCTGCTATCACAACGTGCCGGTCATTCTCGTCGGCGTTGGAGCCGGCCTCGGCTATGCGTCTCTTGGCGCGACTCATCACTCCTGCGAAGACATCGCCATGATGCGCGTGCTGCCCAACATGACGGTGATCTGCCCAGGCGATGCGGTAGAAGTACGTTTGGCCATGCGTGCCGCGCTCAAACTTTCTGGCCCTGTGTATATTCGTTTGGGGAAAAAAGGGGAACCGGTCGTTCACAAACAGCCCCCTCCGTTCACGATTGGGAAAGGGATCGTCGTTCGAGAAGGCAAACAGGTCTGCTTGCTCAGCACCGGAAACGTTTTGCCTCTCGTGCTTGAGACCGCGGAAGCTTTGTCCGCCAAAAAGATTTCTGTCCAAGTCGTCAGCATGCATACCGTGAAACCCTTGGATGAAGCGCTTCTCGCCAAAACCTTTTCGAACTTCGACCTCGTGGCGACGGTTGAAGAGCACAGCATTCTGGGCGGATTTGGCGGCAGCGTCGCGGAATGGTTAACCGATCACCTTCCACAGAAAGCCAAGTTCCACCGCTTCGGAACCTCCGATTCCTTTTTGCATGAGGCCGGAGAACAAGACTATGCCCGTGAACGCTTCGGCCTCACGGTTGAGAAGATCTCTGAAACGATCATGACGAAATTAGGATCCACACGATGAACACACTCGCCGCAGTCCTTGAACACACGTCAAAACCTCTCACACTCGCCGACATTGAAATTCCTGCGTTAAAGCCGGGCCAGGTCTTAGTGGAAATTGCCTTCAGCGGGATGTGTCACACCCAGGTTCTGGAATGCCGAGGAGATCGGGGACCGGATGCGTTCTTACCCCATTGTCTAGGACATGAAGGCTCAGGCATCGTGCGTGAAGTGGGAGCCGGCGTCACAAAATGCAAGAGCGGGCAGAACGTGATGCTCTCTTGGATGAAAGGATCTGGAATGGACGTTCCGGCCACGCTATACCGTTGGGCGGATCGCTCTGTCAATTCGGGTGCTATCACCACCTTTAGCCGATTTTCAGTGATCAGCGAAAACCGGATCTCAGTCTTGCCCGACGGTTTTTCACTCAAAGACGCAGCGCTGATCGGCTGCACCGTGGCCACCGGGCTAGGTTCGGTATTTAACACAGCCGCGGCTCGTCCTGCACAAAGCCTCGCCGTGTTCGGAGTCGGAGG
>JAYWEN010000244.1:0-2544 GCA_043779245.1 Elusimicrobiota bacterium
CTTTACCCATATAATAGTTATATCCGGATATTTTTACAAAGTCAATATAAATATCCGGATATTTATGCGGAGAATAAGCCGGAAAACTCCAAGTCCAGCTCAATCTGGTCGGAGACCGCTAAGCGTCTTCTAAACGATACCCCACGCCGGGTTCGGTTTTAAGCGATCGGGGACGTACAGGGTCAGACTCGATTTTGTGGCGGAGTTGGTGGACGGTGATTCTGACGAGTTCGGGAGTCACGTCGCGTGTTTCTCCCCAAACTTCTTTCATGAGCTGTTTTTGACTCACCACGCGCCCGGCGTTGCGAACGAGCACTGCCAGTAAATCGTACTGGAGCGGCGAGAGATGGATTTCTTTTTTCTTCAGCCATACTTTTCGCGCAATGAGATCCACTTTGAGACCTTCGTGATCATAGAGCGGGGCCGCATCCTCCGGCTTTTGCGAGGCATGGCGCATAGCCACGCGCAGACGTGCTAGTAACTCGTCTATACCAAATGGTTTCGTCAGATAATCGTCGGCTCCCGCGTCCAGGCCTTTGATTTTATCGGTCTCTTGGCCGCGGGCCGAAATGATGATCACAGGCGCCGACGTCCACTGGCGTAATTCTTTGAGCGCCTGAAGTCCATCCTTATCGGGAAGTCCTAAGTCGAGCAATATGGCGTCGGGCTTTTTTCTGGCCGCGAGGTCCAATCCCATCCGGGCCGTCCGGGCCTCTTCGACAATCCACCCGTTTTCTTCCAAAGAAGAACGGATGAATTTCAATATCGCCGGCTCGTCTTCAATCACTAAGAGGGTGCGTTCAATTTCCATGAGGGGATGCCAGCGGCAGTGTAAAGCGAAAGATGGCTCCATATCCAGATTTGTTTTCGGCCCAAATCCGCCCGCCATGCGCATTGACGATGGCGCGGCAAATGGCAAGCCCCAATCCAGCTCCGGGAGAAGAAGGATTGTGATAAAACTTCGCAAACACCTGTTCGAGCTCATTTTCCTTGAGTCCGAGGCCTTCGTCCTGAATGGAGATAAGGGCTTCGCTTTCATTTGAAGAAGCCGAGACTTGGAGTCCGGATCCGGCGGGAGTATGGCGAGCGCCATTCTCCAAAAGATTGATTAACACTTGTTCAACCAAGATCGGATCCATTGGTACAAGCGGCAGGTCTTCCGGCAAATCAACGTTGACTGCACGACCATTCAAAGACTTTTCGACGCGTTCCAGCGCACTCCCCACTACTTCCTCGAGGGGATACGATTCCTTATGAACTTGCACAGCACCGGATTCCAATCGCGTGACCTCGAGCAAATTCTTAACCAATCGAGAAAGTCGCTCGCCTTCGTCGCGAATATTTTCTAGGAGTTCCCGAACGGCGACGTTCTTACGAATTTCTTCCTTCTCGAGGAGAGCTCCGATAGAACCCACGATCGCCGTGAGCGGCGTCCGAAAATCGTGAGATACAGAACTTAAAAGCGAACTCCGTAAGCGCTCGGTCTCCGCTTCGACCTCAGCCTTGGACGCTTTTTCCATCAACCAAGTGGTGCGTTGTTCACCCTGACGCGCGGCTTCGGCTTCTTCACGTAGTCGAATCGTCAAATGACTGATAATCATGGCGACCGTAAACATGACCGCAAAGGTCCAGACATACTGCGTATCGGCGACCGTGAACTTAAACCGAGGCGGCACGAAAAAGAAATCAAAGCAAAGTACGCTTAGGAGGGACGAGAGCGCGGCAGGTCCGCGTCTCCCGCGAGAAGCGATCGCAAGTGTGGCCAAAAGATAGACCATGACGAGATTAGTGAGTTCAAAATGAGGGTACATCGCAAAAGCCACAAGAGTCGCGACGCTAACGGCCACCACGGCATACATATTGTCAAGCATTAGGAACCTCTTGGCTTGAGACCGGTCGAAACAGCTTGCAGGCCGGTGGCCGTCTGCTGAACCCAGGTGCCTAAAAGCGACAGCCCTTGGCCGGCGAAGAATAGCCGATAGTTCCAATGCTTTAACGCGCGGAATATGGAAAACGCTGTCATGGATAAGTTCGAATATAACACACCGCACCCCTGCCTATTGGCAGGAACTTTCCTCCTTATGCATCCGGGTGACGGTGGGACTGATTCTTTTGATGTGTTATATTGACTTTTTATAATTCTCCATGAAACTCGCTACGTTTAATGCCAATTCAGTCCGCGTGAGGCAAACGGCCATTCTCAATTGGCTGAAAGCCCACCAGCCCGACGTCCTGTGCCTTCAGGAAACAAAAGTCCAGGACCACCAATTTCCTATCCCGCCTTATGAAGAGGCGGGCTATCACGTGAATTTTCGTGGGATGAAGTCCTATAACGGCGTCGCGATCTTGAGCCGCATGAAGCCTGACAAAGTGACGTTTGGATTTGACGAAGGGCCCGAATCCGACGGTCCGCGCCTCGCGCATGCCCGCTTTGGCAACCTTTCTATTATTAACACCTACATTCCTCAAGGCTACTTGCTCGAATCACCGAAGTACGTGTACAAACTCGAGTGGTACAAGCGCCTCCGAAACTATTTTGAAACG
>JAYWEN010000245.1:0-20360 GCA_043779245.1 Elusimicrobiota bacterium
GAAGCTCGCAACCCCGACCAAATCAGTCGCCTTTATTTTCCTCTTTGCAACGAAGCTGGATTACTGTCTGGCATCACGCCTGATCTCCACGGCGATACGAAGAGCGGTCAAAACCATTTTTTAACTCTTCCCGTCTCCGAACAAGATCTCCATCACACGCGATCTTCCCGTCAGTTCTGGGTTTATATCGAAGGACGCGGACCTTGGTCGGCCACAGCGTCGAAACCTAAAGAAACCACCCTGCTTGAAGCCGGTGCACTATGGCACAAAATGACGCGGGACAATAAAACCATCGGGCTGCGCTCGGTCATTACGAATTTCGTTCCCGCGGGTCCTGAGCAGGTCGAAATCATGCATGTCGAACTCACGAACACGGGCCGCAAATCGATCGCGATGACGGCCACCGCCGCGATTCCCATCTTCGGGCGCTCGGCCGATAACGTGCGCGACCATCGTCACGTAACCTCTTTACTCCACCGCATCGAACAAACTCATTACGGAGTTCTCGTCACGCCCACCATGTCCTTCGACGAACGCGGACACCATCCCAACCACACCGTTTATGGCGTCTTGGGTTGCGAAGCTGACGGTCAGGCCCCAGCGGGCAGTTTTCCCACGGTCGCCAGTTTCATCGGCGAAGGAGGAAACTTCGACGTACCGCGTGCGGTCTTTGAAGATTGGGATCCTCCGGAACTTTCCGACACTGAACTGCAGGGCCGCGAAGCGGTTGGCGCGATCCGCTTTAAGAGCCGCAAGCTCGCGCCAGGAAAATCCGTGACGTATCTTGTTTTTCTAGGTATCGCGCCAGAGCGGAAAGAAGCTCAATCCTGGGTCAAGGCGTACGGATCGACGGAAAAAACGCAGGAAGCGCTCGACCATACCAAAGCGTTTTGGAAAGAACGTTTGGACCGCATCCAAGTTCAAACCGATGATGTCTCTTTTGGTCGCTGGGCGCGATGGGTAACGCTTCAACCCATGCTACGCAAAATATTCGGCTGCTCCTTTCTGCCGGACTTCGATTATGGACGTGGAGGACGGGGATGGCGCGACCTCTGGCAGGATTGCCTCGGGCTGATGCTTCTTGATACGGGCGACGTCCGCGGGCTCTTACTGAACAATTTTGCCGGTGTGCGCATGAACGGAACGAATGCCACGATCATCGGCAACGCACCGGGCGAATTCATCGCCGATCGCAACAATATCTCGCGCACCTGGATGGATCATGGCGTCTGGCCCTGGATCACGGCCGAGCTTTACATTCATCAATCCGGCGACTCCAAATTTCTTCTCGAAGAAGTGCCCTATTTTTGGGATCAGGATCAACCCTCACCCCAAAGCCCTCTCCCTCAGCAGGGAGAGGGTCGACCTCTCGGAACAATTCTCGAGCATATCCTCGTGCAGCATTTGACCGGCTATTTTAATGTAGGAAAACATGGAAACTGTCGACTGGAGGACGCCGATTGGAATGACGGCTTGGATATGGCTCACGAGGGCGGAGAGAGCGTTGCTTTCACGGCCGTGTATGCCGGCAACCTGGTGCGATTGGCCGAGATCATGCAGGTGCTCAAGAATTTGGAAGACGTTCAAACCGTGGCGGTCGCCGAGGAATTGGAAATTCTTTTAGAAAGCAAAGCGGCGAGCCCTGAGTTAAGCCCACAAGCCAAGCACGATCGGTTGAATGTTTATCGTGCACGGGTCAAAGACGGCGTGTCCGGACGAAAAATTGATATTTCCATCGAGACGCTCTCCAAAGATCTCAAAGCCAAAGGCGAATCCTTAGCGCGCCATATCCGCGATAACGAATGGCTGAAAAATTCTGCGGGCCATGCCTGGTTTAACGGGTATTACGACAACAATACCGAGCGGGTCGAAGGCGATTCGCCGAAAGGGGTACGCATGACCTTAACCGGACAAGTGTTCCCGATCATGTTTGGCGTGTCGACCAATGAGCAAGTTACGCAATGTTTCGCCGCCGCCAAGCGGTATCTCTTTGATAAAAAGCTGGGCGGGTTTCGACTGATTACGGATTTCAAGGAACCCCAGCCGTCGCTCGGCCGTGCCTTTTCGTTCGCTTACGGGGAAAAGGAAAATGGGGGTTTCTTCAGCCACATGACGGTGATGTTTGCCAACGCCCTTTATAAGAGAGGCTTCGCGGAAGAAGGCTATGAGGTGTTTTCGAGTCTGTACAAAATGGCCATGAACGCCGACGTCGCCAAAATTTATCCCGGGATGCCCGAATATTTTAATGGCGAAGGTCGCGGCATGTACCATTATCTGACCGGATCCGCGAGCTGGTACTTGCTTACGCTCGTCACTCAAGTGCTCGGAATTCGCGGTCAGCTCGGCGATCTTTTGCTTGAGCCGAAACTCGTTCCCGAGCAGTTTGGCAAGTCCGGCCAAATCTCCGCCGAAGTCTGTTTCGCCGGAAAGCGGCTGAAAGTGACATACCTCAACCGCTCTCGCAAACCTTACGGCCAGTACAAAATTGAATCCGTTCTCTTCCAGGGCAAAACGTTGTCTCTCGTTCCGCCGCATCTTCCGGAGATCCTGATCCCGAGACTGAAGCTCACCGAGCAAGCGAGTCCCACGATCGACATCACCGTTTCTCTCGCTTAACGACCCAAAATAGGCCTTTTTTAGGCCTTCCCGATCCTCAAAAAACCCTTTCAATCCGTCAGAACTCCCCATAAACTAATGGCAGGAAAATGCCACGGTTTTGGGTATACATCGGCGATAAAATTCAAGGGCCACTGGACATCCCGTCCTTGCGAAAGGTCACGGGCTTCAATCTCTTGAGCCAGGTTTGTCAGGAAGGGGAACAATCCTGGCGTGTCGCCGATGAAGTGATTGAGATCAAGGCCTATTTTCTCTCGCCGCCTCGGCCAAATTCCTTAGCGATCAATGCCGGCAATACGGCACCCCAGTTAGACCTTTCTCCGATGGTAGCCTCGGAATTTGAAGAAATGACGCTCCCCGAACCCAATATCTCTTGGGGTGCCCCGGGGGGCGCATCCAAAGGGACACCCGATCTCGAAGTCTTATTCCCTGATGACAGCGGCAGAAAAGAAACAGCAGGACCCGGAGCGGCGCTGCGAGCGGTGTGCGACGTCTGCGGCTACAAAAATCCCCGAGACGTCGCCATCTGTATGAAATGCGGTGATACCTTGAAAGGCACTGGCTCCAAATCTATGGAGACACCGCCGCCTGTGAAGTCCATGCCAAGCCTCCCTACACCGACGCCCGCTCCAAGTGTCGTATCAGCTTCTTCCCCTGTTGTAGAGCCGGTCGTGGTTGATTCCGTGTCCAATTCAATGGTTGAGATTTCAATGGGCAAACTGATGGTCGGCACGGCGGTCGCGCTGATCGTGGCGGGCGGTTCTTTCTTTGGATTTCGATCGTGGAAGAAACATCAAAAAGTTAAAAAGGTAATGGCACCCGTGATGACGGCTCCCAAGTCGGAGAGCGCAATCGTCAAGAAAGCATCAAAATACGTGCGCGCGCCGAAACGTGCCGCGAGTAGCTTGAGCCAGGAAGCCGCAGCGCTGCCTGGCATAAGCCCCACCCCTCAGAGGCCGCGGGTCGCACAGACCGTGGCGGTTCTTCCAAAAACGGATGGGGCTTCTTATCGCGTGGTAGCGGAAGCCACTCCACGACTTAAACGCTTTTCGTCTCCGGTCAACTCGCCGTATGCCGTGAAGCGCCGGTCGAATCAGGGGTTGTGGTCGGCGCAGGAAGAACATGCGATTCAGCAGGTGCAGCATTACCGCATTTATGGGGGACTGCGAACACTCGAGCGCAACGTCGAAATCCTCATGCAGATCCTTCGCGACCGGGAATACAACACCGCTTTTGAAAACGGTAAGCGCATTTACCTTTATAACGACATGGACTGGAGTGCTGCGCTCAAAGAAGGGCCTGTCTATGAAGTCAGGCTGACGTTCTCGGGGGGCCGAGAGATTGATGGATCGCCCAAGAAGCCGCTGCATTTTGCGTTCTTGGCCGATCTCGAAAGAGGAACGGTCGAGGCCGGAGGTGAAGATCAAATACGTTCCAATACGATGCACGCCTATTTTGACGAATCGCGAATCCCGCCGGAAGAACGTCGCGCGATTGCGAAAGACACCGAAGAGCTGGTGCTCGCCGCGCAGCCGGGAGCTTCTCCGTTGGCTCTCGACACGGTCGTTCGGCAATTTGCCAAGGTGTATACGACCGCCGCCTTGTCTCGCGTGGCCGACGCTTACGACCTTTCGGATGTTAAACGGAAGCTTGCGCATGACACGCGACTAGGGTCGGAGACCGCGACGGAAAATACCTTCGGTGGCACCATGCCTGCTAAACCAGTGAAGGGTGTACGGCCGACGTCCGCTGTCGCAGCCCCGGAAAATCGGGAGGCGCATACACCCCTCGCCAAACCCGCTAAACCGGAAACGTCTTTCTTCACTGCAAAAGGGGGGGGAGCCGATTTCAGGATGGAACGCGGGAGCGGTCGCGAAAAGACATTCCTCGTTCGCACGACGAGCAAAGCCTCGGTAAGTCGCATCTGGGAAGTTCTTACCGGCTACGATCGACTCAAACAATTTATGCCCGATATGTTGGCGAGCGAGCGCGAGGGGCAGGATGGCGCCGCGACAATCGTTCACACGATCTGCCTGACGCGCTACATGGTCTTTATGTTTAAGATCAATCTGCATCTGCGTGTGATTGAGCATCCCCGGGAGCATACGATCGATTTCGAGCGAATTGCCGGTGAGTTTGAAAGCTTTAGAGGGGCTGTTGAAGTGACGACCGATCCGGCAACTCGAGAATCCCAGATTTCGTTTCACGCCACGGTCGTTCCCAATGGGCATTCCGCCAGTTTTGTAACCGAAAGTATGGCCAAACGCCTGCTTGTGCCGCAGCTGGAGTCTATCCGCGCCAAAGCCGAAGCCAACTAAGTACGAATTTCTTTAGGAGTGAGAGATCTCTCGGTAGGGTGTAGAGGGGATGGGGAAAAGCGTTCCCATTTTCTCGTAGTCTTTGACGATGAAGCGCAACGTCGTTTCGACAGTGGCATCAAAGAAGTGATATCCGCACAATTGGCAAACCCAGGACGGAACGTCATGCACAACCGCCACGAGCGTCAAACCGTTCCAATAAGGATGTTCCACTCTTTTTAACGCAAGAGGGCCTTGGCAACGGCGACATGATTTCGTTCCTTTCGACATTCGCGGCTCCTTTCTGACTGTTACTTTCATACCACATTTATGCCTTATCTTGTCGAGGGCTGCCATGGGGCGCACGGCCAAAGAAGCCCTCCCAAAGGGCCCGAGGGATTTGTAGGCCTATCCCGCTCAGTCGAGGCCCTCTCATTTTTTGTCGAGAAGTCGCCAATTTTTCTACAATCACCCCTACGACGATTTCGTTAGAGTGTCTTCTTCCCGGGTAGCTCAATGGTGGAGCATCCCGCTGTTAACGGGAGGGTTGCAAGTTCGAGTCTTGCCCCGGGAGGAAGACGCTACTCATGAAAACTGAATCCACCGACGTCCTCGTCATCGGCGCCGGTCCCGCAGGCACCGTGGCAGCCTCCATCGTCCATCAAGCTGGTTTCAAGGTCCGAATTGTGGAAAAGATGAAATTCCCGCGGTTCGTCATCGGTGAAAGCTTGCTTCCCCGATGTATGGAAGCCCTCCAAGAAGCCAAATTCTTAGACGCGGTGAAAGGCAAAAACTTTCAAGAAAAGTTCGGCGCCAAATTTGTCAAAACCGGGAAGGTCTGCGACTACATGTTCGCCGGTCAGTTTACGAAAGGCTGGACATGGACCTGGCAGGTTCCGCGCGCCGACTTCGATCAAACCCTCGCCGATACCGTTGAAAAAATGGGCGTGCCCGTCCACTACGAATCCACCGTCACGGGTATCGCGTTTAATGGCTCGGACTCCGTCACAATGATTCAAGACGTTCGAGGTCAGACCTCGCAGATCAAGGCCCGCTTCATCATCGATGGCAGCGGATATGGCCGTGTCATTCCCAAGTTCCTTAAGATGGATCGTCCTTCGAACCTTCCTTCCCGGCACGCTCTTTTCGCTCATACCGTGGATACTAAACGTTCTTTATCCGATGAACCGAATCGAATCACAATCGTGGTCCACAAGCCAGGAATATGGATCTGGATTATTCCGTTCTCCAATGGCGTAACCTCTTTAGGGTTTGTCGGAGATCCTGATTTTTTTAAGTCTCTCCAAGGCGGGCCCGCGGAAAACCTTCGCCAGCTCATCGCACGCGAACCCTATCTCCAAGAACGCTTTAAGGATGTCGAGTTTGTATTTGAGCCGAAGACGCTTGATTCGTGGTCAGTCACCACAGATCGATTCTACGGCGACGGCTTCGTTCTAACCGGGAACGTCACAGAATTTCTCGATCCTGTTTTTTCATCGGGCGTGACCCTGGCCACTGTGTCGAGCCAAATGGCTGGGAAGCTGGTCGTCGAGAAGTTAAAAGGTCGAGTGATTGATTGGGAATCCGAGTACATGCGTCCCATGATGCAAGGGGTAGATACCTTTCGCTCCTACGTGATGGCCTGGTATGAAGGAACCCTCGACACCATCTTTTTTGCCGACGATCAGGACCCTTTAATCAAAAGCCAAATCTGTTCTGTTCTTGCGGGATATGTGTGGGACGAAAGCAATCCGTATGTGAAAAATCACAAGACGGCGCTCCGACGTTTAGCCGCCATGATTACCTACCGCGATAACCAACAGGTCGTTTAGGTTAGTCTCCGCTTTCCTCAAATACTTCGTTCGTTCGCACATAAGAAGACATAAACCGACTGCTGTAAGCCCATTGCGTACGATGCTTTTTGAGAGCGGCATACTTTTTATCGACCTCGGCGCTGGTCAGGGGAAAGGTCAGCCAATGCATGGCGCTTCCGACCGACGCCGGTGTTTCTAAGCCCAGCGCCTTGTGTAGACCTCTGCGGGCTGGCCAGTGAGGAGAATGAACGAGGTAGTAATAGACCTGATGTCGTAAGTCTTTGGAAAGGTTTTGAAGTGCGGCATGCGTAAAGAGGTAGAGAGCTTGGTGATCGGGTCGGATATCCTGAGCGTGTGGAACGAAAATTTTGGTGGGATGAAATGTTTGGATGATATTGGTGATGTCCTGTAGAATTTCTTCACGCTTATAGGCCGTTCCGGGACGATAGGCGCTCGCATAAGGCACGGCTTTCACGCGCGTCATCCGGCTTTCGTAAGCGGGAGCCGCACCGCCGTGGTCCTTCCAAACCGTGAGAGTTCCATAATCGGGGTATCCCAGAAAGATCAATTGATCAGGGGGCAGACCCAAAACGTTGGCTGACGCTAATGCCTCTTGGCGTCGCACTTCCCCCATCTTAAGCATCGTCTTCGGCCTAAACACCGGAAAATGCCGATACATCGAAAATGCCCAAGCGTTATTGTCGCCGTAGGTGAGATAAACAATCTGGATCGGCCGACGCTCCTGCACCGCTCTCTCAATCACCCCTCCGCAGCAGAGAACTTCATCATCGGGATGCGGTACGAGAATCAGAAGACGGTCCGTCGAGCTCAAGACGAGATCCGCCGCATCGAGCTGGCTTCCCAGGCCCAGAAAGCAAAGCAAAACAAAGAGTCCCACATTCCCTCGAATCATGGACGGAATCTTATTACAATTGCACGGCTGTTGCGACTGGGTCATACACTAAAGGTTTGGGAAGAATATTTTTATGAGAAATCATTGGGTGAGCGTATTGTTGGTCATGACTTGTCTTAGCGCCTGTCGGACAACGCCTAAACGGCTCGATAATATTCCTTTGATGTGGAAGCCGACCTCTGAGTTCAAAGTGCCGCCAGGAAGTTTGAACAATATTCTGGATACAAAATTTCAATTCAATGGTCTTAAGGATGTTCGCAAGCAGCCGGCCCTTGTAGCGGAAAATCGTGAAGACGCTGTGGTAAAGCCTGTCACGACTAAGGACGATGTGGGCGAATTCGTCACGAAGAACGTGCGCGTGGCCTTCGACCGACTCGGGTTAACCACGGTGGACAGCGGAGGCGATGTGGTGATCGGGGGAGAAGTTCGCCAGTTTTTCGTTGATGAAACCGATACCTACAAAGGACAAGTTCTGCTAAGGCTAACAGCGCATAATCGATCCGGAAAGTCTCTCTGGGCCGGCGCCGCCCACGGAACGGCGACGCGTTTCGGCCATTCATTTTCGGCCGAAAACTACTATGAGGTCTTTTCCGATTCAATCGTAAATGCGGTGTCTGGTCTGTTGCAGGACCCTGACTTTAGAAAGGCGCTCCGAGAGAAAGAATAAGACTTAGCTCGTCCTCGGAAGGAAGGGTGGAACTGATAAAATAGTCGTCGCTGTGATGACTCTACTGGACAGGACGTGGCGGACCGTTTTTCAGCTTATTTCATTTGCTGTATTTGGGATAGGAGGCTGGATCTTAGCAATCGGGTTCGTCTTTGGATCTTGGATGATTCCGGGGTTGCCAGAAGAGAAGTCGGCCTTTATTCAGAAGGTGATTCACCATTGTTTCCGGCTTTTTCTCAGATTCATTGAAACGACGAGAGTGATGGATTTCGAATTCGAACGGGAAGACCGCCTAAGTCTCAGTGGTCCGGGTTTAGTAATCGCCAATCACCCTACGCTACTCGATGTGGTCGTCCTAATTTCGCGTCTCCCGCAAGCCGATTGCATCGTTAAGAAAGATCTTTGGAAGAACGTGTTTTTGAAGCGAATTATCTCGGCAGCGGGGTATATTTCCAACGACGATGGTCCGAGTCTAGTGGCGGCGGCCATTGAGCGAGTTCAGAAGGGCCGCAAAGTCATTATCTTTCCCGAAGGGACGCGGTCACTTCCGGAGGGCCTGCGTTCGTTCAGTCAAGGATTTGCACATATTGCCGTGAGAGCGCCCTGTGTCATCTGGCCCGTTGTGATGACATGCAAACCGTCCGCACTGACAAAGGGTCGAAGTGTCTTCAGCGTTCCGGCGAAACGGCCCAGGCTTACGGCGAGCGTCGAGAACCCGCTGAACCCTGCGGACTATTTTGACCAAGCTGACAGCGCCGCCGTGGCCGTACGGAAAGTAACGGTGGCCGTGAAGCAGTTTTTCGAGGAAAAGGTGGACTATGCCGAATTTAGACACGCTAGAAAATGACATTAAAGTGCTCATCGTGAATTCGCTCCGCCTTGAAGATGTCAAAGCGAGCGATATTAAGAGTGACGAACCATTGTTTGTGAAAGGCTTGGGCTTGGATTCCATTGATGCACTGGAGCTTTCCGTGGCTCTCGCTAAAAAATACGGAGTACTTCTGGATGGGAAAACAATGGATTACAAAAAACATTTTTCGTCTGTTCACAATTTGGCACTCTTTGTCTCGTTGGGTCAAAAGGCCAAAAAAAGTAAGAAGCCATGAATACCAAAGAAGCGATCACCAAAAAAGTGAAACATGTTTTCCAGAGCGAATTTGGTCTGCCGCCCACTGCCATGAAACCCGGGGCCAATCTTTATAAAGACCTGGGGCTCGACAGCATCGATGCCATCGATCTTGTTGTACGTTTGGAAGTGGAGACAGGGTTGAAACTGAAAGCCTCGGAGCTGCGGTCCATTCGGACCTTCCAGGATGTTGTCGACGCTATTTGGAAGAAACTGCAGAGCAAACCCCCCGTTCGTGGAAAATGATGAAGTGCCCGTCGCGCCGCGCGTAAAGCTGCCCTGCTGGATCACAAGAGGTGTCTCCATCGCCGCACTCATGCTAGGGCTGGGCTATCCTTTTTTCGTCTATAAGAGTTGGCACCAGGTTAATCCCAGACTGATTATGGGGGGAGCCTTTCTTCTTCTGGGTTTGCGCTTGGCCTTGATAGGATCTCACGTAGATCGCTCGCAATGGAAAAGTGTCGTCCTGCCCTGGGTGTTTCCTGGATTGTT
The DNA here is from genome assembly GCA_043779245.1 of Elusimicrobiota bacterium. Taxonomy (GTDB): domain Bacteria; phylum Elusimicrobiota; class Elusimicrobia; order 2-01-FULL-59-12; family 2-01-FULL-59-12; genus JANLWZ01. Next base: position 9,926 of record JAYWEN010000245.1, read on the forward strand.
CCTGTTCATTGCGTTTTGTTTTGGAAGGCGTTCGCTTGCGCTCTACTGGCCCGTCGTAATTTCCGCGACACTTCTTTTTGTCTTTGGCCGTACGTTGATACGCCCACCTCCTCTTGTTGAACGGTTCGCCCGTCTTCAGAAAGCAGACTTAACGCATGCGGAAATTTCCTATTGCCGAATCGTTACTCAATTGTGGTGTCTTTTTTTTGTTGCGAACGGAACGATCGCCTGGAGCCTGGCCTATGGTGGCGGCTTAAAAGCGTGGACGCTGTACAACGGCTTCATTGCCTATCTTCTCATTGGCGGATTTATGGCTCTAGAATACGTCTGTCGACATTGGAAATTTAGACCGAAGGACGCCTTGTTGACGAACTGGATGAACTATTGGACCCGCTAAACCAGTTGTTGAGGTCTCGACGGGCGAGCCATTCACCCGTTTCATTTGGAGTTAGACATCACTATGCATGGAGCGATTTTCAATCCCATGTCGCAGGACTTTGCGAGCAGCTTACCGCGCAGCCAGCGGGACGATGGTTGCTATACGGTCCCTCTTCGTATGCTTTTGCTGTTGGATTATTTGCACTCTGGCAGACGCGCCGCGTCGCAGTTCTGCCTCCCAATCAACAACCCGAAAGTCTGGCTGAAGTATCAGAGGGAATTAACGGCATCCTCACTTCCATCGCTGTTCGATCGAACCGTGTTCCTTGCGTGTCTCCACTCGCGTTTGCTTCCAAACCCCCACCATGGAAAACGCTATCGATCTCGCGCCCGTGCCTAGAAATATTTACGTCAGGTTCGACGGGAATCCGAAAAGCGGTGGCGAAGTCCCTCATGCCACTTCAAAATGAAATCGTGGTGCTGGAAAAAACATTTGGCCGATTGCTGGGATCCTGTCAGATTCATTCCACGGTGCCCCATGAACATCTTTACGGTTTACTGTTTCGTCTTTTGTGGCCGCTCGCGGCGGGACGGCCTTTTGCTGACGACACACTTCTTCTGTGGGAAGAACTGGCTTCTAGCATGCGGCCGTCTCACGACGCAGCGCTCGTTACTTCACCAGCTCACCTAGAACGTATTTCTCTAGCCGGGAAGAAACTGCTTACAAGCGCTAGCCCACGCATGATTTTCTCATCAGGCGGGCCGTTGCGCGAAAGCGCCGTGCAATGGATTCGTGAAATGGCAGGGCAAGCGCCAGTTGAAGTATACGGCTCAACAGAAACCGGTGGCATTGCCTGGAGACGCCGAGATGGGGATAGAGGGGCGGACGTTTGGACGCCGCTCCTCGGAGTCGTCGTGTCGCAAAAGCCATTGCACGGAGTGCAGGCGCTTCGAGTGCGATCTCCATTTGCCCCTAAAGGGGAAGGTTCCATTTGGACTGGTGACTGCGGCGTAGTTCTCAATAACGGGACGCTTCGCCTCGAAGGACGAACGGATCGCGTGGTCAAGGTCGCTGAGCACCGCGTGTCTCTCGAAGATATGGAACATCGTCTTGAAAAGCATCTCTGGGTTTCTGAGAGTAAAGTCATCCTACTTGAACCGGGAAATGGGGTCGCGCGAAGGGGACTGGCCACAGTGATCGTTCTCAGTTCAAAGGGTCGATCTCAACTGCATGCAGGGGGCCGGGCTGCTCTCTCAAATACCTTCCGAAATCATCTGCGCCAAAGCTTTGTCGCTTCAACAGTGCCGCGCTCATTTCGTTTCGTCGATGCGTTGCCTCGAAATGCGCAGGGAAAACTACCTCAAGAAGCGCTGCATTCTTTGTTTCAATCCCGATTCGATCCTTCCGTGACCGAAGCCCAACACCTTGGCGGATCGACACGCAAGTCTCGCCGCGTGCTTCATTTAAAAGTGCCAGAAAGGCTTGCGTATTTTGAAGGCCATTTCCCTCAGCATCCGGTTGTCCCTGGCATTGTCCAACTACGGTGGGTCGTTGAAGCCGCGAGCGAATGGCTGAAGCGTCCCTTGACTGTCCGCCGAATGGAAGCGATTAAATTTAAAAATCTCCTGCTTCCCGGTCGCCCATTTTCTTTAGAAATCGAAAACGACAGGTCTGGCCCTGATCAGATCCTACGGTTTTCATTAACGGAGAAGAAGACCTTATACAGCTCTGGCCGGTTGGTGCTTGAATGACTCAAACTCCCCTACGCTTCTGCATCATCATTCCCGTCTATTGCCATGCCGATCCACTCGTGCAAGTGTTGCGACGTTTAGAGTCCGTTGCGCTCCCTTGTTTCGTGGTCGACGACGGCAATGAGTCTCCGTTGAAAGAGGCTCTAGAGTTCGGGCGCTGGCCTTGGGTCACTGCCCTTCGTTTGGAAACACATGGGGGAAAAAGCGCCGCCTGTACCGAAGGCGCACGAAGGGCGAGCGGAATGGGTTTTAGTCACGCCATTTTTGTGGACGCGGATAATCAGCATGCCGTCGAAGACATTCCTCGTATCTTAGAGCTCGCGATCCAGCACCCAGACGCGATGATTCTTGGACGTCCCTTATTCGATGGGTCCGCGCCTTTCACGCGGCGCTTCGGGAGAACCCTTAGCAATTTCTGGGTGTGGATTGAAACGTTGTCTTTGGAAATTGAAGATTCGCTTTGCGGCTTCAGGTGTTTTCCGCTTACGCCTTTTTTGAAAGCCGCCTCCGGGGCGCCGTTTAGTGGGAGAATGGATTTTGACCCTGACATCGTCGTCCGGCTTTATTGGCAGGGTCTTCCGGTCATAAATTTTGATACACACGTTCTTTACCCAGCGAACGGAATATCCAATTTCAACCTTTGGCGTGACAACGTTGCTTTATTTCGCCTGCACACACGACATTTCTTTGGAATGCTCCTGCGCATCCCGTCGCTACTCAATCGTCATCGGACGCACGCCGTATGAAGGAGTCCTCGGACGTAAGCTGGCGAGAAATAGGCGAAAAAGGCTCTCTCTGGGGAATGCTGATCACCGTCCGGCTCTATCGTTTCTTCGGACGGTGGGCAGCCGAGCCCGTGCTATGGGGAATCGCCGGTTACTTCTTTTTGAAAGATGCGTCCATGCGCCGCATTTCATTTCAATACCTCGAGAAGGTTTCGAGCTTAACGTCTGGCGCCCAGAAACCCGGCTGGCTTGACGTGTATCGTCATTATCTCTCGTTCGCGCAGACATCCTTGGACCGGTTTGATGTCTGGACGAACACGTTAGAGTCCTACACATTTCGTTATCATGGAGAAGAACATCTGACGCGGTTAGTGGAACAGGGGCGGGGTGCCATCTTGCTAGGGGCCCATCTTGGGAATTTTGATATGTTGCGGGCCATCGCCAAGCGGCGCGGGGGAAAAGTTCACATCTTGACCGACCGGCAGAATTCCAAAAAGTTTTCCGAAATCCTGAGACGGTTTTGCCCCGATATGGATGAAGGGGTGGTCGAATACGATACGGGTTCGGTGGACGTTATTTTTAAACTCAAGCAAGCGGTTCAGAAAGGCGAATTCGTCGGGCTCCTGGGAGACCGGACGGCCGCCGCGACGGGACGGGGAGCCAAGCGCGTGAGTCCCGCGACCTTCTTAGGAGAAACGGCGCTCTTTCCTCAGGCCTCTTTTCTTTTCGCGGCTCATTTGGAATGTCCGGTCTTTCTCTTGTTCGGATTGAGACGTTCCAGCCGCGTCTATGACATCTTTGTGGAACCTTTCGCCAATCGCATCGAATTGCCCGAGAAGACGCGGCAAGAATCGCTGGCGCGCTACATGGACACGTTTGCCGCAAGACTCGAGTATTTTTGTCGGCTTTATCCGTTGCAATGGTTTAACTTTTATGATTTCTGGGGGAAGGCTTCATGAAGAAAAAAATGGAACTTCGAATCGGCAAAGGGCGTTGGACGGTGGACAACGTCGTGGCAGTGGCTGAAGGCTGTGCGTATGTCCAGTTTCGTCCCGACCCCGCGACTAGGCGGCGCATCCGAGCGGGCGTGGCTTGGGTCGAAACGCTCTGGCAACGAGAAGACCGTTTGTATGGTGTGACCACGGGATTTGGCGCGTCCGTCGACAGGCCTGTTCCCTCAGCACTTGTCAAAGATCTTTCAAGACAACTGGCGCGCTTTCATGGTTGTGGCCTCGGTGACATGTTTAGCGAGGAACAAACGCTGGCCATTCTTGCGACGCGTTTGATTTCGCTTGCGCGCGGCTATTCCGGTGTGCGCGAGTCGGTGATGCAGCGCCTAGCCGATATGATCAATGAGCGCGTGCTGCCGCTGATTCCCCAAGAAGGCTCGGTGGGCGCGAGCGGGGATCTGACGCCGCTCTCGTATGTCGCCGCCGCGATCATGGGAGAAGGACGTGTTCGGTTTAAAGGCCGCGAATGTTCGACGCGTGATGCCTTCAAGCAGCTTCGTTGGAAACCAATTGAGTTAAATCCAAAAGAAGCATTGGCGATTATGAACGGCACAAGTGTCATGACCGCGCTTGCCTGTTTAGCGCTCGTGCGCGCGGCTTACCTTGAACGCCTAGCCAGTCGCATTACCGCCGCAGCGGTCCTGGCCATCCAGGGGAACGCCGCACACTTTGATCGCCAGCTCTTTGAATTAAAAAATCATCCCGGCCAAAGCCGGTCCGCCGAGCGCATTCGTGAAGACTTGGGGCCCTATTCTCGCCTCTCTCTCAAATCAACGTCCTCGCTTCAGAATCCTTATTCCATCCGCTGCGCGCCACACGTTATCGGCGTTTTGGCTGATGCCCTGCCCTGGATGCGTGATCAGATTGAAATCGAACTTAACAGTTCTAACGACAATCCGCTGATCGATGGGATTAAGAAACGCGTGATGCATGGCGGTCATTTTTACGGCGGCCACATAGCCTTTGCAATGGATAGTCTTAAAACGGCCGTCGCCAATGTGGCGGACTTGCTCGATCGCCAACTCGCGCTTCTCGTCGACGTGCGAACGAGTCATGGGCTGCCCGCTAATCTCTCCGGGTCTTCGCCCGATCGCGCCTGCCTTAACCATGGATTCAAAGCTGTTCAGATCGGGGCCTCCGCTTGGACCGCGGAGGCGTTAAAGCTGACCATGCCGGCCAGCGTCTTCTCGCGCTCGACAGAATGTCATAACCAGGACAAGGTCAGTATGGGAACAATAGCCGCACGGGATGCCCTGAGAGTGTTGGAGCTAACAGAACAAGTCGCGTCTGCAGTACTGCTGGGTGCCTTGCAGGGATTGGAAAACCGTCTCAAAGGGAAACAACTTGAGAGCCGGTTCTATTCGAAAGATATCGAGACCCATCGCCAGATGGTGCGGAAGTACAGCGCCTATGTCGAAGAAGACCGCCCACTGGAGACGGATCTACGCCGAACGAGGGTAGAGATTCTGCAACGTTCATGGCCCCTGTATGACTAAAAAAATCGCCAAAGTGTCTATCGACGTTCCATTTCACGACCTCGACGGACTGAATGTTGTGTGGCACGGTCACTACTACAAATACTTTGAAGTTGCCCGCACGGTGTTTTTGCGGTCGATCGGATTCGATGCGCCCGAAATGAAGCGCTCCGGTTATGTGTGGTTTGTGATCGAATCGCATTGCCGCTATATTGCGCCCATGCGTTACGGCATGACGGTCATCGTTCAAGCATCCCTCGCGGATTTCGAGCATCGCGTGAAGTTCATCTACACGATTCTCGACAAAAAAACGGGTCGTCGCCTTGCGACAGGGCACACGGTGCAGGCGGCGATTCAAGTAAAAACCGGAAAGCTTTGTCTCATGACGCCCAAAGTCTTTTTACGGCATCTCAAATAAGATGAGGCTGCGTTTCATGGGTGCGATCGTGTTGTGGGCGGGCATGACGCCATGCATTTTGGCAGCGGCCATTTCGCCCTCTGCATTTCAGCAGGTTTGCGACGAGCTTCGGGCTGTAACACTTGTGCAAGCTGATTTCGTTGAGCAAAAAACGCTACATATTCTCTCCCATCCTCTTGAATCCAAAGGTACGTTGCTTTTCTCTCCTCGCCGTGGGGTTTATCGGGTGATGAAGGAACCTGTTCGTCAAGAAATACTGATCACCCGTGAGCATCTTGTTCAGCGAGATGCTCTGGGTCACGTTAATCGGATGAGCGTACGCGGACAACCGGCCGCACAAGCATTCGTGGATGTTTTCTTATCTTTTTTCGCGGGGGATCCTCGAGGTTGGGATAAAACGTTTGAGGCAATGTTTTCCGGCTCTGTCGATGCTTGGACAATCAACCTGATTCCACGGCGCAAAAGTCCTGCCGCTAAAGCGCTTCGTCAGATTGTTTTGGCGGGGCATGGCGGGGTACTCGATACGATGACCATCACGGAAGCGAACGGGGATGAAACACAAACCAGCTACTCCAATCAGAAAGTCTTTCACGATGAAAACGCCGCCGCGTCCTCCTCGTTTCCAACTGATCTTAAATTCAAATGAGAAATCGGCTCTTGTCCTCGGTGTGGGGATTGATTGTGCTCGGAAGCCTCTTATATGCCGGGAGCCGGTTTTGGAAAGGCAATGCCGTGGACACAAGCCTCCTATCGCTTTTGCCTACCTCCGAAGGAGATCCACTCGTCATCGAAGCCAATCAAGTACTGTCCCAGCGCGCCACGCGGTTAATGGCATTTGTAGTGGGCCATCCCGATGCCGCTACAGCCGACGCCATCAATCAAGAGCTCAAAGAAAAATTGCGGCAGTCCCCATTTATCCAGACGATATTGACAGACCCTTCACCTGAACAGCAAAGGGCGTTTTATGATTTGTACTTTCCATTTCGATATCAAATGCTTTCACCGGCCGACCGAGTGCGACTAAAAAGCGGACATGCGCTCAATGATTTCGCCGCCCGCTTGACCTACAGTCTGTATAGCCCTGCCGCGACGTTGTTTAAAAATCTCATTGCGCACGACCCATTCCTGTTCTTTCCCGAACTCATGAAGTCCTGGCAGGAAACCGCAGCGCCTCGGCCTTCGACCAGCTTCCCCGAAGGTATTTCTTACGTGGATTCTGATGGATATTCATACGCTTTTACGGCCATTCAGCTTGCCCAGGATCCTTTCGACTCCAAGAACCAGGACGCGATGATGTCATGGATAGCGGATCTCAGAAAGGAAACCGTCAGGCAATGGCCTCAGTCCCATCTCTACCTGTCGGGTGCTTTACCGTTTGCCACCGCCGAACGACTCCGCACCGAAAGCGAAATGAAAATGATCAGCATAGGATCATTGGCTGGAGTGCTTTTGCTTGCTCTGGCGATCTTTGCCTCATTGAGAACATTGTTTTTAGCCGCGCTTCCGATATCGGTTGGGTTTGTCACAGCGGTGTCTGCGACGCTCTTGTGTTTCGGAAAAATTCACATCATCACCTTTGCTTTTGGTTCTTCCCTGATTGGCGTCGCGATCGACTCTCCACTTCTTTACCTCGCCACCCATCGCATGGCGGGATCCCAATGGAATGGGCGCGAAGCACTTCGCCAAATTCAATCCTCGCTCCTCTTGGGCGATGGAACCACCCTCATGGGCTATGCGGCGCTCAGCGTGGCGCCATTCCCGGGTTTGAGACAGATGGCGCTTTTTTCATCGGTGGGCTTAATGGCTTCGCTGATTACTGTGCTTCTTTGGCTTCCAACACTATTACCTGAGCCATCAAAAGTAAACCATGAGCCTTGGATGCTTTTGCGGGGCCAATCATTTCTTAGGAAAGCCCAAGAGGGGCGAAAGGCTCTCAGCCGAAACCAATGGATGATCGGCTCCCTGGCTCTCGTGATCTTCACGATCGGCGGTCTCTTAAAATTGCGTTTTGACGACGATATCCATCGACTTCAGCATCCTCCAGAAACCGTCGCGAAGGAAGATGCTTTTGTGCAAAAAGCAGCCGGCGGGTTCGGCGGAAACCGCTTCATTCTGATGCGCGGCGCTACAGTTGAAGATCTTCTTGAGCGCCAGGAGCTTCTTCAGGAAAAACTTCACCCTTTATTGGCCTCTGGGGTTCTTACGTCGATTCAGTCTCTCGCACCTTTTCTGCCCAGCTGGCGTCGGCAACAAGAAGACCGGGAGTTGTTGAGGACCGCTCTCTCGGAGGGGGACCGTGTGCGGCACACGTTGAACGAGATTGGTTTGACTAAAGACATTTCCAATCGTGTACTCGCAGATCTCCGCGCTCCGTTGAAGGTTTTTTCAGTTGAGGATTGGCTCTCCAGCCCGGCATCGCAATTGACGCGTTCGCTCTGGATTGGTTCGACCGCTCACGGATTCGTTTCGGTGGCGCTTGCGGGGGGACTTTCCGAACCTGCTCAACTGAAGGCGTCGCTGGCTAGTATGGAAGGAGTGCAATTCTTCGATCAAGTCGAGGAGTACACCAGCCTCTTTCGTCGATACCGACATTTAAGTATGGCTTTGTTGCTCGCCGGATACTTATGTGTATGGGCTTTTGTCAGTTGGCGCTTTGGCCTGAGGCGAGGCGTCTGGGTGACGGCTCCTTCCCTTTTCGGTGTACTGGCGACCTTTGCTTTGTTCGGTTGGTGTGGAGTTTCGCTCAACATTATTCACTGCTTGTCCGCCTTGCTCGTCCTCTCGATGGGTGTCGATTACCCCATTTACTTTGCGGAGTCCGTCAGAAATAAACGTCCAATCGGTCCTACACTGTTAGCTGTTGAGCTCTGCGCTTGTTGTGCGCTTTTGTCCTTTGGGCTCTTAGCCCTCTGCCGCACTCCCGTTCTTTCATCGGTTGGAATCACAGTATTTCCCGGCATGCTGATTGCTTGTCTCTTATCTCCATTGCCTTACTGGACATCCGGCGTATGACAGACGATACCGTCCAGCTGACTTGTTTGGGAATGATCAATGCTCTGGGCCATGATCTCGAAATTATTTGGAAGCGCCTGGTGGCGGGCGATCAGTCCGGTCTTCGTATCCAGGACGGCTATTTGAAGGATAAACGTACTCGCCTTGGCCCGGTGAAGAGGCGTCGGATGAATTTTCCAGATGCACTCAAGCGGTACAAATGTCGAAACAATGCGCTCGCGCTCATGGCTTTCGAGCAGATTGAGACGCCAGTGCGGGCGGCGGTGAAAAAGTACGGAGCGCTCCGTGTTGGCGTCGTTGTGGGATCGAGCACATCGGGGCTGGCGGCGACAGAATCAGCATTCAAGCGCTGGCGAAAGAAGGGGCGTCTTCCAAAAGAGTTCCATTACATCCAACATGAGATGGGCGGACTCTCGGAGTTCCTGGCCGAGCTCGCGGGTTTAAAGGGGCCGGCCTACACGGTCTCGACGGCCTGCTCGTCGAGCGCGAAAGTTCTGGCTTCAGCGCGTGCTCTGATTCGTCAAGACATTTGCGACGCGGTTATGGTCGGAGGAGTTGATTCCCTTTGCCAACTCACAGTCCAAGGATTTGCCGCGTTAGAAACGTTGTCCGAAAAACCCTGCAACTCCATGAGCCGCAACCGTAAAGGTTTCAATATTGGCGAAGGTGCCGCGCTTTTTTTAATGGAACGTGGGGACAAAGGCATCCAGTTGTTGGGCGTTGGTGAATCGTCCGATGCGTATCATCTTTCGGCTCCCGATCCCGAGGGTCGCGGGGCTTTTGTATCGATGACGTCAGCGCTCAAGCAAGCCAAACTGAAACCATCGGACATTTCGTATGTTCACCTGCATGGAACAGGAACCCCGTTGAATGATCAGATGGAAAGTCGCGCTATTTCACGGCTGTTCGGTGCGGTTCTGGCGAGCTCGACAAAAGGAATGACAGGTCATACCCTCGGTGCCGCGGGTGCGATGGGCGTGGGTTTCTGCTGGCTTTCTCTGGCCCATTCAAACGAAACTAAAATTCATTTCCCACCGCATCGTTGGGATGGCCAGCGGGACAAAAAGCTTCCTACTTTGTCCCTCGTTAAGGTGGGGCAAGCGTTAAAATGTCGAAAAGAAATGTTTGTGCTGAGCAATTCTTTCGGTTTCGGCGGAAGCAACTGCTCCGTTGTACTAGGTCTGGCCCGATGAGAGCTCGAGTTCTTCAAACTTCCTATTGGACGCCTGATGTCCGTCGAGAGCCGGATGTATCGGGCATTCCTCCGCTCGTGCGTCGGAGAATGAGCCGGCTTTCGCGGATGGTTGTCGCGGTCGCGCTCAACTGCTGCCGCCACGCCAAGATATCCTCTTCGGACGTGAGAGTGGTCTTTGCTTCCCGGCACGGTGAAATGGATACGACGCTAAAACTTCTGGGCCAATTGACTCAAGGGGAAATGCTCTCGCCGATGGATTTTTCCGGTTCAGTCCATCACACCGCACTTGGCCACTTCACCATGGCTGCGCAGAACCGAAGGATTGCACGAGCAATAGGGGGTGGCGAAGCGAGTTTCTGCTATGGCTTTCTCGAGGCGATGCTCTTGCTTGCAGAGGCGCCTGGTGCTCCCGTATTATTAATCACAGCCGATGACGAAGTTCCGGTTCCGTTCAAGCGACTTATTGGTTT
>JAYWEN010000246.1:0-5411 GCA_043779245.1 Elusimicrobiota bacterium
AGCCTCGACTCAAGTCATGAAAGAACGCAAAATCGAAGCGATCGACACCCCACGCATCGAAAAGCTGGACTATGATTCCGGCAAGCCGCTCGTTTTTCATCTTCGCGTAGAAAAAGATCCCGAAGTTAAGGCCAAAGATTACAAGGGCATCAAAGTGAATCAGCCGTCGACAGTGGTCACGGAAGAGGCCATTCAAAAGACGCTGGAAGAGATTCGCGAGCGTAATGCGGCCTTGGTCGCCTCCGAAGCCAAAAAAGTTGAGAAGACGCATTTTGCTTCAATCGATTTTGAAGGCACTATCGAAGGGAAGCCCTTTTCCGGCGGATCATCGAAGAATTATTTGCTCGACATGAATCAACCGCAAACGATTGCTGGGTTTAGCGAAGGCGTTTTAGGCGCGGAGCTCAATCAGGAGCGCGAAGTTAAAGTTCGTTTTCCCGACGATTACACACGCAAAGAATGGGCCGGGAAGGAAGCTGTGTTTCAGGTCACCGTGAAAGAGATCAAAGAGAAAAAACTTCCGAATCTCGACGATGAATTTGCCAAAGATTTGGGACTTACGGCTCTTGCGGATTTAAAGCAAAAGGTCAAAGAGAATTTGCAGAAGGAGCAGGATGCGAAAGCCGAACGGGAAGTCGAAGAACAAATCCATCAAGCACTTTTAGACAATCACACGTTCTCCATCCCCCCTGCATTGGTGGAAGAAAGAACGCGAACACTCACGCACCGCGCCTTGTCGAATTTAAAACGTCAGGGCCTCGTGGCCGAGGGCGATAAACAAGCAGAATCGACAATCACTGAAAAGACGAAGCCCCAGGCCGAAAAGGATGTTAGACTTTCTTATCTCCTCAAGGCGATTGCCGCGCAGGAGAAACTCGAGGCTGGACAAGCCGATGTGGATGAATTGAAGAAGAAAGCATTGGAAGAAACCAAAGATAACCCGGAAAATGTGGCCAAATACTTCCAAGAGCGGGATTTGGCCATTCGGGCCTCTCTCACAGAAACGAAAGTGCTTGATTTTTTGAAGAAAAACGCCAAGATTAAAGTAGCTAAAGAATAGCGATAGGAGTCCAATACATGGTTTCGATGATCCCCACAGTACTTGAACGTGTCAGCCAAGGAAATCTAGTCGGATATGATATTTTTTCCCGCCTTTTAAAAGACCGCATTATTTTTGTCGGCGGGTATGAAGGAACCGTCACCACCGACTCTGCGAATTTAATCATCGCGCAGCTGCTGTATCTGGAAGCCGATGACCCTGAAAAGGAAATCAATCTCTACATCAACTCCCCCGGTGGTATGGTGACGGCCGGACTGGCCGTTTACGATACGATGCAGTACATTCGCTGCCCTATCACGACCATCTGCATGGGTATGGCGATGTCTTTCGGTGCGGTGCTCCTCTGCGCCGGATCAAAGGGAAAGCGTTTTGCACTTCCTAATGCGCGCGTCATGATCCATCAGCCTCTCATCTCGGGCGGCGGCATCTCTGGCCAAGCGACTGAAATTCAAATCGAAGCCAAAGAAATTGTTGACACCAAACGTCGCTTGAACGAAATCATTGCCAAGCACACTGGCCAAACGGCGGAAAAAGTGGAGCGCGATTCGGAACGTAACTTTTACCTGTCCGCTGAAGAAGCCAAGGCCTACGGCATTATCGACGAAGTGATCGTAAGGAAAAAATAGATGAGCGTCCCTCGGGACCCCAAAGAGCTGTTCCACTGTATCTTCTGCGGTAAAGGGAAGCGTGAAGGCCTGCGCCTCATTGGCGGTCAAGGTATTTACGTGTGCGAGGAATGTATTCGCAATTCCTTCCAACTGCTTAACAAGATTACTGAGGAAGACGAGCGGCGAAGCCCCAAGTCGGTCCCGAAACCCACAGAAATTAAGCGCGTGTTAGACGAGTACGTCGTTGGTCAGGAACGGGCGAAGCGAGTTCTTTCTGTAGCCGTTTACAACCATTACCGCCGTATGGAAGTGGCTTCGTCGCAAACCTATCCCGGCGATGTGGAGCTCCAAAAGTCCAACATCCTCATGGTCGGTCCGACAGGTACCGGCAAAACTCTTCTGGCTCAGACGCTTGCAAAACTTCTCCATGTCCCCTTCGCCATTGCTGATGCGACGACGCTTACAGAAGCGGGGTACGTAGGAGAGGATGTAGAAAATATAATCCTGCGACTTTTGCAGAACGCGAATTACGATGTGAAACGCGCCGAGAGAGGAATCGTTTATATCGACGAAATCGACAAGATCTCCCGCAAAACAGATTCCCCCTCTATCACACGCGATGTGTCCGGGGAAGGGGTTCAGCAGGCGCTGCTCAAGATCTTAGAAGGAACGATCGCTTCGGTACCCCCGCAAGGCGGGCGTAAGCATCCTCAACAGGAATATATTCAGATCAATACGACCAATATTCTTTTCATTTGCGGGGGTGCGTTTGAAGGTCTTTCCAAGGTGATCGAGTCCCGCGTCGGAAAGCGGGGTCTGGGATTTGGCGCGGAACTCAAACCCAAACAAGAAATGAAGATCGGTGACGTCCTCAAGCATCTGACGGCCCAAGACTTGATCCGTTCCGGCATGATCCCTGAATTGATTGGGCGTTTGCCGATCCTAGCCACACTCGATGATTTAGACGAAGATACGCTCGTCCGGATTTTGACGACGCCAAAGAATGCGATCGTGAAGCAATTTGCAAAGATGTTCAGTTTGGAAGGGGTGGAGCTCGATATTCTCCCCGAAGCGCTGCATGCCGTGTCTCAGTTGGCGCTCAAGCGCGGATCAGGGGCTCGCGGTCTGCGCGCCATCCTCGAAGAATCTTTATTGGATGTCATGTACGATTTGCCCGAGCAGCAGAACTTGGCCCGCTGCATTATCGATGACAAAGTCATCCATAAAGTCTATCCGCCAATCCTCCAGTACAAGGAAGAAAAGAAGATTGCCTAACAAGTACCCCTTATTACCCGTGCGGGATTTAGTCGTATTCCCGCGCATGGTGGTTCCGTTGGACGTGTCCCGTGCTAAAAGCGTGAAAGCGCTTGAAGAAGCGATGGCGGGTCAGCACGTAGTTTTTGTCGCGTCCCAAAAGCGCGCCGACATTGAGGACCCCGTAGAAGAGGATATATTCCGACTGGGAACAACGGCGAGAATTCTCGAGCTTTTGAAGATGCCCAATGGACAAGTCAAGATTCTCGTCGAAGGCCAAGCCCGTGGCACGATGACGGGCTTCAGGTCGATTGTCGCTAAAGGTTTTGTGGAAGTGGATGTCGATGTCCTTGAGGAGAAGGTCGAAATCACTCCCGCCGTCCAGGCACTGATGCGTCAAGGATCGCAGCTCTTTGAGCAGTACATCAAACTGAACCGCCGCATCTCGATTGAAACCTCCCATTCTTTGAGCTCTATTGATGATCCGGCGCGCTTTGCCGACGTGATCGCTGGAAACCTTCTTATCAAGATGAGCGACAAGCAGCTCTTGCTTGAGATTATTAATCCCGAAGAGCGGTTGGAACGCATCCTCGAGATCCTGCATGCCGAAATTGAAATCCTAAATCTTGAACGTCGTATTCACAACCGGGTACGTACCCAGATTGAAAAAACACAAAAAGAATATTACCTGAACGAGCAGATGAAAGCGATCCAAAAAGAGCTTAGGCAGAAGGATGACAATTCCAAAGAAATGGATGAGTTGCGAGAGAAGATCAAAGCGGCTCAGATGTCCCCTGAAGCGACCGAAGCCGCGGAAAAAGAAGTGGGCCGATTAGAAAAAATGATGCCCTACTCCCCTGAGTCCACTGTCATACGAACCTATCTCGATTGGATCTTGGCTCTTCCCTGGAACACCATGACGCCGGATTGCCTCGATTTAAAACGCGCGCAAGAGATTTTGGATGAGGACCATTTCGGCTTGGATAAAGTGAAGGACCGTGTGACCGAACACCTGGCCGTTCTCAGCCTTGTGAAGAAAATGAAGGGACCCATTCTTTGTTTTGTCGGCCCCCCTGGCGTAGGCAAGACATCAATGGGTCGATCGATCGCGCGCGCGATGGGTCGGGAATTTTCGAAAATGGCGTTAGGCGGTGTGCGGGACGAGTCGGAGATTCGCGGCCATCGGCGGACCTACATCGGTTCGCTGCCCGGACGCGTCATTCAGTCGATTCGAAAGGCTAAAACGCGGAACCCCGTGATGCTCTTGGATGAAATCGACAAGATGGGTAACGACTGGCGTGGCGATCCCGCGGCGGCCATGCTCGAAGTCTTAGATCCTGAACAGAATAAATCTTTCATGGACCACTTCCTTGATGTGGGCTTTGATTTGTCCGACGTTTTCTTTATTTGTACGGCCAATAGTTTGTCGAATATCCCCCCTTCGCTCATTGATCGTCTCGAGATTATTCGGTTCTCGGGATACACCGAAGAAGAGAAACTGCGTATCGCTGAGGGCCACCTATTGCCGAAGCAGCTCAAGGATCACGGCATGGATCCCAAAGAAGTTCACATCTCAAAAGAAGCGGTTCGAACACTAATCCGCCAATGGACGCGCGAGGCTGGGGTCCGCAGCTTGGAACGGTGGATCGCGACGCTCTGTCGAAAAACGGCTAAATCATTCGTCTCCAACAATTTGAAAAAGCCCTACACGGTCCACGAGAACGATGTGCCAAAACTCTTGGGTATCCCGGAATATTCTAGAGAGAGAGCCGCGGACAACACGGTCGGCGTTTCGACAGGACTTGCGTGGACGGAACATGGCGGGGAAACCCTGGCGATCGAAGTCGCTCTCATGCCTGGCAAAGGCAAACTTTTCCTAACAGGAAAATTGGGGGACGTGATGCAGGAGTCCGCGCACGCCGCCTTGTCCTTTATTCGTGCCAACGCCAAGAAATGGAAGATTAAAGACTCTTCGTTTAAAAACCAGGATTATCACATCCACGTTCCAGAAGGTGCTACGCCGAAAGACGGACCCTCGGCCGGCACGGCCATTGCCACCGCTTTAGTCAGTGCGATGACGTCGCGGCCGGTCCGGCGCAAGATCGCCATGACGGGTGAGATTTCCTTGCATGGTCGCGTGCTGCCCATTGGCGGCCTGAAGGAGAAAAGCATCGCGGCTTTCCGTGATGGAATGGACACCGTTTTGTATCCCGAAGGAAATGAGAAAGACATCATCGAAATTCCCGACGACATTAAAAGCCACCTCAAGATGGTCCCCGTCAAACATATGGAACAAGTGCTATCATTAGCGCTGGGTGCCAAGGGCCTGCCGGCTGGCAGGCAGATTCACCTGCAGCGTCCCTCTTAAACCCTTTCATCAATTCATTTATAAGGAGTGGCTGTAATGAAAAAGAACTTTTTATTGACCCCCGGTCCTACCCCCCTGCCGCCTGAGGTTTCCGCCAAAGAAGGTCTTCCCATTCTGCATC
>JAYWEN010000247.1:0-2192 GCA_043779245.1 Elusimicrobiota bacterium
CTGGAGAATCTTAGAGATCGCCAGGGAGCCGCGAAGATCAAAGCTCGAGTCGCGCGGGCAGAGCACGGAAATTTAGGAAATCACCGAGCCGTGGGGCAAGGAGTGATCGAACTGAAGATTGATTTCGGTCCAGGCTAGAGACTTTATATCGGTTTGGAAGGTCAGGAATTACTACTTTTATTGTGTGCTGGAGACAAGAGTAGCCAGCCTACCGATATTTCAAAAGCGCACCAGTATTGGCAAGACTACCGGAGAAATCGATGAGAAAATATCGCACCCATGATGACTATTTAGATAAATCACTGAAAGACCCAAAAGAAGCGGCTTTGTATCTCAACGCGATCGCTGATGAAAATGATCCACCATTGCTTCTTGAGGCCCTGGCTAAAGTAGCTCGCGCTCACGGCGTTACGCAAATGTCTCGTCGCATATCACTCACGCGAATGGGGCTCTATAAAACCTTGTCCCGAAAAGGCAATCCAGAATTTAAAACATTCCTCAAGATTTTGACTGCCTCTGGCTTACAAATGTCTTTCAAACCGCTTAAAACTCTAGCTGCCTAAGAAATTCCCATTCCGTGCGGGCAGCCGCCCGCCCCTACTCAACTATTAATTGGTCGTTGTCGGCGGTGACGCGGGTGAGATGAATCGTTCCCGGGAAGCTGGGTTGGGGTTCAAACCACAGAGTTTGGATATGCGCTTGTCCGAGAATCCAGCCAGGCAACGGAATTCCTGCAATCGAAATACGCTTCAAGACCGCAACGGCACGCGGCCGGCCCGTCAGGATAATGGAAGGTTCCGCCACCACACGAACGGGAATTTTCTGAAAGCGGCCTGATACGATAATTTGCCCACCCAAAAAATGAACCCGAGCATCGCTCAATCCTTTAACTTTGGCAAGCGGCGCTTCGGCCTCTTTGGCATTCATCACAATTTTAGCGCTCACCTGATCAAACGCCATCAGTCCAATCCGATCCTGATCCCACAACCGATAGAGATTCAGCCATGGCTTGGTGAGCGTAAGGCTTAGAGACTTAACCGCGAATCCCTGTGCCTGACAACCTTCACAGGACGCCTCGAGACTTTCCAAATGTCCTTCACCTAACGCACTAGACTCCGCATGAACCAAAACGTGAAGTGGTCCTTGCACCCAGCGCTTGAGGGTATGAGTCATACGATCGGCAATCGCCTGATCAGACAAAGGACTTACATCAAAACGCGGATGCGCCTTTCGCTGATAGACCCGCACCTGACTTTGATCCAATAAGGTGTACTCTGCAATATGCGGGAAAACATCCACAAAGGCACGACTCTGTGGCAACACCTCCGCCCATTCTCGATCGAGTAGACCCTCTTCGCCACTCTGATCTCCATGTTGACGCAACAGAATATATTCCGCAAAGCTCGCATCGGGAGTGCCGGCACCCGTCGATTTCACATTGAGACCTTGCCCACGCAACGTCCAGCGAATCGTGCGAGCAAAGAATCGGGGGTGATGAGAGATGATGCTGGCGGTGATAAACGGCTGGGTGGTGTCGTGAGTGTCCTTGAACAACTGGCCGATTGCTCCAATCTTCCAATCTTCTTTGGCGGGACGATCGTAGGTCCAAACCGTTCCGGCGAAAAGAAGAAGCGCCGCGATCCAAAGAGCGACCGATCGCCAGCGCACTGCGAAAAGCGATCCCCATCCACGAACCGCCAGAAGGGCGGCCGCCGGAAGAATCGGGAGTGAATGCCTCGGATCTTTATTCACCATGAGGCTCAGGATGACATAGCCCGATAAAAACCACGCCCACAAAAATCCATCTTCCGATCGCTTCAAGCGAATGGCCGAAGCGATCGCCAAGAGCATTCCGATTCCCGTAAACCAATTATTGGGGCACCCTAATTGAAATCCCCAGAGCTTCACGTAATAGATCCAGCCCGCGAGCGTCTTGGGATCAGTCCCCGGCCCCGTGACTTCATTAACGAGCCCAGAGGCTTTACTCAGGAAATAAGCGCTGTTCCAGAAATACCATGAACCGCCCAGGAGTCCACCAAGCATGAGAGCCCAACACAAATTCTTTCCCTTATTTGTTTCCTGACTCTGCAGATAAACCAAGAGGACCGGGAAAACAAAAAAGAAAGCAAAAGTAAATTTCACCAAAAACCCAAGTCCGAAAACCGCGCCCCATTGCAGACTCTCGCGCCGAG